>JAIRTY010000105.1 GCA_031254715.1 Nocardiopsaceae bacterium
GGTTGGACAGGTGCCGCAGGTTGTCACAGTCGGTGCGGGCGGCTAGCTCGTAGAGTTCTTTCGCTGACGCCTCGCCACCGGCTGGTTCGTTGCCGTGCGGCGTGCCGGTGATCCACGCGAACGCGGGCCGGCTGTTGACCTGGGCGAGGGCGGTGGCCGGCGGGGTCGTGCCGTCGATGACGCCGTGCCAGAACGCCTGGTCGTTACGGCCGGCGTCAAGGTTGGCGATGTTGCCCGGGGTGCCGATCACGACGTAGTCGAACGGCACGCCGAGCACGCTGGTGCCTTCCTGCACGATCTTCGCTGCGACCCGCTGGCCGGTGGTAAACGGGTTGTGATTGATCGCGCTGACGATCGCCTGCATGTAGGCCGTGAGCTGGCCGGTCTGCTTCGCTGACGGCGCCGGGCCAGACAGCCCGTCGCCGGTGGTACCGCTGCCCAGCGTCGATCCGAAGAACGAATCGTAGCTGGGAATGCCCGGGTCGAGCTGGGCACCGTTCGTGCAGCTGGCTGTCGCGGTCGCCGGGCCGGGGGCGTCGGGGATCGGCAGCTCACCGTTGACGGAGTCCGCCTGGTCGCTGTCGCGGTAGGGGCAGAAGGTCACCGCCGTGGAGTCCTGCACGCCTGACGGGCAGGCAGGGTCAGCGACCGGGGAGCCGTTGACCGGGTTCTCCGGCACCGGCGGGTTGTACGTGGTGGCCGATGGGCTGGCGATGTCGGACCAGACCGCCGGGCCCGGGGCCGGCAGCGTGACCGTCCCGGTGCGCAGGCCCCACCAGTCGTTGGTGGCGGTGACCGGCGTGGCGGAGTCCGGGGTCGTTCCGTCGCTGGTGGTGTTGAGCACGCCGAACGCGTTGTCGGTGATGTTGCTGTCGGTGATGCTCGACTGCCCGGCGCCCTCCAGCCTCACCCCGGCGGCCAGGTGCAGGTTCTGGTTGTTCTCGGCGTGATCGCCGAGCGGGTACGGGTCGTTATCCGGTGTCGGCGCGTAAACGCTTTGCACCGGCGCGCCGGTGCCGTTCACCAGGTTCGAGGACACCGTGTCGCCCGTCATCCGCACCGAGGCGCCGCCGGTCACCCGCACCCCGTCCTGGCCGAACAGCGGCCCGGTCGTCAGCGGCAACGGCGGCGGGATGGGGCTGCTGCCGCTGCTGGCCTCGCAGTTGCCGTCGATGACGGCCGGCCCGCCTGCCGCGGGGTCGTTGTAGTTCTGGCACAGGTTGCGGCCGATGATCTGGTCGTTGGTCAGCACGGCCCGGTTGCCCGCGCCCGTGACCAGCGCCCCGAGCGCGTTGTAATGGTCAATCCGGGTGTGATCGATGGTGAGGACCTGGCCCGGCGCTGATTGCCCGGTCGACACCTGCGCGATGCCGTACCCGAACGGGTTGCTGCGGAACCCGCCGGGGACCTGGTACCCGTGCGCGCTCTCATCGGTGTCGAGGCCGGTGATCCGGGAGTGGCCGACGGAGCCCTGGGCGTCCACGAACACCACTCCGGCGGTGGCGTACACGCCCGCCGCGTCGACAGTGACACCGGAGATGTGCACGGTGACCGGCGAGCCGCTCGTGCCGGTGACCGCGATGATGTCCCCCGTGCCGTCGCGGATGTCGGGACTGTCCGCCGCGATCCGCCCGCCGTTGTCACGGGGCTTGATGGTGACCTGACCGGCGCCCGCGCCAGCGAGCGTCAGGCTCTTGGTGATGGTCAGCGCGTTGCTGCCGGGCTGCCCGCTTCCCTCCGCGTAGGTGCCGGCGCAGATGCTGACGGTGTCCCCCGGGCTGGCCGCGTCGACCGCCGGCTGAATCGTGGCGAAAGAGGTCCCCGCTCCGCAGTTGCCGACGGTTAACGTCTTCGGCGGCGGGCCGGCCGCGTGCGCGGGCGCTCCAGCCGTGAGACCGATACCGGCGGCGGCCAGTACCGCCGTGCACGAGGCGGTGAGCGTGCGGCGAACCGATAACCGGCGGGCTGTCCGGCCGATGCGAACTCGCGGCGGCAATGTAGTTCCCCCCTCACAAAGAACTTTGCAAAGACGTTACGTCCGTACAAGAACGATGACAAGAGCCCGGAAGAGCGCAACACCACCGGGCCGGTGAATTGACCGGCGACCCGTGCCGCGCGGCGGGGTTTCAACAGGTGACCAGCCTGCACACTCGCGAAACGGAGAAAGCAGCCATGACCACCACTGAACTCGCCGGGACGACCGCGATCGTCACCGGCGCCAGCCGGGGCTTCGGCCGTGCCATCGCGGCCGCACTGATCGCACGCGGCGCCCGCGTTGCCGGCATCGCCCGCGACCGGCAGTCCCTCGACGAGGTCGCCGGGGACCTGGGCGATGCGTTCATTCCCGTTGCCGGCGACGCCGCCGACCCGGACCTGGCCGGACGACTCGTGGCTGACCATCAGCCGCGCACCCTCGTGCTGAACGCGGGCGCCACGCCGATCGCGGCACCGCTGTCGCAGCAGAGCTGGGAGGACTTCACTGTCAACTGGGACTCCGACGTGCGCCAGGTCTTCAACTTCACCCGCGAAGCCCTCACCGGGCCGCTCGCGCCCGGATCGAGGGTGATCAGTTTCTCCAGTGGCGCCGCCATTGCCGGATCCCCGCTCAGCGGCGGCTACGCGGGCGCGAAAGCCACCATCCGGTTCCTCAGCGGCTACGCCGGCGCGGAGGCGGCCCGCCGGTCGCTGGGGATCAGGTTCGTTTCGGTGCTGCCGCAGATCACGCCCGACGGTGGCGTCGGGGCGCCGTTCGTCACCGCCTACGCGGGCTACAACGGGGTCAGCGAAGAGCAGTTCCTCTCGGGCATCGGGGCCGTCCTGCGCGCGGGCCAGGTCGGCGACGCCGTCGCGGATATCGCCAGCGACGACGCCTACTCCTCGCCCGCCTACTTCCTGACCGCGACCGGCATCAAGCCCGCGGCCTGACCGGCTGGCCTGGAAGATGGGAGGCGCAGGCCAGGCTGCGAGGAGGAGCGGGCGGATGGACGAGGGCAGGCTCGGGCGTGCTCAGGCCGGCGACGGCAGCGCATTCGAAGAACTTGTGCAGCCGCACCGTCGCGAGCTTCTCGTGCACTGCTACCGGATCCTCGGCTCGCTCGAGGACGCCGAGGACATGGTTCAGGAGACACTGTTGGCTGCCTGGAGAGCACTCGGCACCTTCGATGGCCGCTCCCTGCGGGCGTGGCTGTACCGCATCGCGACGAACCGCTGCCTCAACTACCTGCGAGATGGCTCCCGCCGTCCAGAATCGCGGCTGGTGACGGCTCCAGCGGCAGTGACCGAGGCGCTCGTCAGCTCGGACGAGCCCTGGTGGCTCGAGCCCTATCCGGACGTTCTGCTCGAGGACGTGGAGTCCGCCCCGGAGGCCCGCTACGCCGCTCGGGAGTCGATCGGCTTGTCCTTCGTCGCCGCGCTGCAGCGCCTTCCCGCACAGCAGCGCGCCGTACTCGTGTTGCGCGACGTGCTCGGTTTTTCCGCGACGGAATCGGCCGCCATCCTCGACACGACGCCGACGTCAGTCAACAGCGCCCTGGCCAGGGCGCGCACCAGCTTCCGGCCCGGCCGGGCACCGGACCAGATCCGGCTGCCACGGTCCGCGCACGAGGCCCGGGTGGTCGAGCGGTTCATCAACGCGTTCCAGGCCGGGGACGTCAAGCAGGTCGTCGCGCTGCTTGCCGACGATGCGACACTCCTCATGCCGCCGGAACCATTGGAATGCCGGGGCGGGCCAGCCATCGCTGCGTTCATGCAGAAGATGAACTTCTGGGGACCCGGCCTCACGCTCCTGCCCACCCGGGCGAACGGGCAGCCAGCGTTCGGCTACTACCTCCCCGACCCCCATGCCCCTCTCCTTCGCGCCGGCGGGCTCGTGGTGCTGGACATCGCCGGCGATGAGGTGGTGACGATCACGCGCTTCGGCGACAAAGGGGTCCTGGCACGGTTCGGCCTCCCCAGGACCCTGCCACGCGAGCAGGCGGACTAGAGCATGTCCTGTAGATCAAAGGCATTGCCCTGTCAAGCAAATCCGGTTCAAGGCAAATCTGGTGAAATTTTGACATCTGACGGATGACGAGGGCAGGCAGGCCTTTTAGCGTTGCCGCCGTACCCGCGCAACTCGCGCCGGCGCTGGGCGCCGGTAATCGCTGGGAGGTCGGAAAGATGGAGCGGAGCCGGGTCAGGCGGCGGCTGTTAGTCCTTCTGGTGGCGGCCGGGACGGTCGCTGGAACGGCGGTGGCGGGGCCTGCGGCGGCCGCCGGCCACGGCGGTGCCGCGCAGGCTGGGAATGCCGGTGGCACAGCGGCCTGGAAGTTCGTGGGCCCGACCAACGTCGGTGGCCGCGTCGCCGCGGTCGCGGTGGATCCGACGACCACGCCGAGCACGGTCTACGCCGCGATCACCGCCGC
Organism: Nocardiopsaceae bacterium; assembly: GCA_031254715.1. Classification (GTDB taxonomy): domain Bacteria; phylum Actinomycetota; class Actinomycetes; order Streptosporangiales; family Streptosporangiaceae; genus JAIRTY01. The sequence continues at coordinate 4,404 of JAIRTY010000105.1, forward strand.
CGGGATCATGAAAAGCACCGACGGCGGGGTGACCTGGACGCCGGCGTGGCCGGCTTCGAATGTCCAGGTGATGGGTGCCCTGGCGCGCGGCTCGGACGGCACGCTGTGGGCTGGCACTGGCGAGGCGAACCCGTCCGGCGGCGGCGACGAGTTCCTCACCGACGCGGCGCCGATGGGTAACGGCATCTACAAGTCCGCCGACGGCGGGAAGAGCTGGCAGTTGTCGGGGCTGCCGAACAGCGGGGCGTTCGGCCGGATCGCCGTCAATCCGGACAACCCGAACGAGGTGTGGGCCGCGGCCTCCGGCTGGCTCGAGGTGACCTCAACCCAGCGCGGGCTGTACCACACCACCAACGGCGGCAAGACCTGGGTGAAATCGCTCGCGCCGCCGAACTCCACGACGGGTGCGATCGACGTCGCTGTCGACCCCGCCAACCCGGACATCATCCTCGCCTCGCTGTGGGACCGGTCCCGGGGCGACGGCGCGTTCCGCTACGGCGGTACCGGGTCTGGGCTGTACCGCTCCACCAACGACGGGCAGACCTGGACCCGGCTGGACAGTTCCGCCATCACCGGGCCGGTTTGCTCCTGGGACGCGACCGGGAGCGGGCTGAATGTGAGCCCTGACCTGAGCCGGATCGGGATCGCGTTCGCCCCCAGCAACCCGGACCGGGTCTACATCCAGTCCAGCGGCTTCGACGGGCCGGACAAGGGCTTCTATGTCTCCAACGACGCCGGGCAGACCTGGACCTGCAGCGGCGGCGAGCCGGGTACAGCCACCGCGGGGTACGAGTGGGCGTTCGGCAAGCTCTGGGTCGATCCCGCTGACGAGAACCACGTCTTCGCGGCCGACATCCGCCTCCGCGAGTCAACCGACGGCGGGAACACGTGGAACAACTCCAGCGGCCCGCACTCTGACAACACGGCCATGGCCTGGGACCCCAACGTGCCTGGCAAGGTGTACCTGGGCACCGACGGAGGCATGTACTACTCCACGCAGAACGGCGCCACCGGTACCTGGACCCATGCCCAGGTCGAGCCGTGGAACCAGGCGTACCACATATCGGTGTCGCAGCAGGATCCGTCGCGTATTGTCGCCGGGCTTCAGGACCAGGGCAGCATCCGCAGCTGGACGCCCGGGACCGAGCCCGCCGACCTGACGCAGTGGAATTCCTACGGCGGCGGCGACGGCCACTACGTGCAGATCAACCCGGACAACCAGCTGGAGTACTTCGCATGCTCGCAGGGCACGCCGCCGAGGGTGAGCTGCTCCAAGTTCGTGGACTCGGCTGCGACCGGCCCGGGCGTCACCACGACCGTGACACGGTTCTCGTCGCCGGACTGGCCGGCCGGGACCCGGGTCAACTTCGACATGCCGTTGACGCTGGATCCGGCCGACCCGAATTACGTGTACGTCGCGGGCACGTCGATCGCCCGCTCCGGCGACGGCGTCGTGTCCGGAACCGGCGCCTGGACGGTGATCAGCCCGCCCGCCCCGGACAGCCCGCAGAGCCTGCCCGGCGTCGTGCCGCCGGATCAGGTCAATCCGGACTCCGCCTACCTCAACACCTACGGCGCGGTCACCGAGATCGCCCCGGTCAAGTCCACCGGTACACCGACGACGCCAGCGAGCACGATCTATGCGGGCACCGACACCGGCAAGGTGTGGAAGACCACGAATGCGACCGCGAGCGATCCCAGCAATGTCCAGTGGACGCGGCTCGGCGCCGGGGTGCTACCGCAGCGGTGGGTGACCACGATGGCAGCCGACCCGGCCAACGCCGACCACGCGTATGCCGGCTTCGCCAGCTACAACAGCGACAAGCAGGCGCAGCCGGCCGCCAACGTCTGGGAGACCACGGACGGCGGAGCGACCTGGCAGGACATCACCGCCAACCTGCCAAACACCCCGGTATGGATGCTCACCTACGACCAGTCCCACCACCAGCTCTACGCCGCCACCGACTTCGGCGCCTTCTACCTGGAGAACGGGCAGAAGAGCTGGGCCCGGCTGGGCACCGGGCTGCCCAACGCCGCCGTCACAGACCTGAAGTTCACCGGCGACGGCAAAACGATCTACGCCGCCACCTTCGGCCGGGGCATCTACCAGATCCCCGCCCCACAGGGCTAGGCGGGCCAATTCGTCCGCGGGCCAGGTCGTGCAGGGATGCCTTGTGATCCTGCGAGTCTTACGGGCTCAGGCGGAACGGCGGGTACCGGTCGGTGACCAGAGTGAGGGAGTATGCGGTGACCCGGCTGTGCCAGCGCAGGACGCCTTCCACGAAGCCGAACAGGCCGCGCGGGTAGACGCCGGTGACCAGGATCGCGGCCCAGGCGACGAGAACCACCAGGACCGCGGCGATGTCGAGGATGGCCAGCACGAGTCGGTGCGGGATGACCAGGAGCCACTTCACCAACGGCAGCCAGCGGCTCAGGCTGTCAGTGCCCGGGTAGGCCAGGCGGACAGACTGCCGTTCGTCGGTGCTGGGATAGCGGTCATCCATCAGCGCGAGATACGCGGCCACCCGGTTGATAAACCGGTGGAGCTCCAGGCTCCAGTCGAACCACCAGCGCGGGTATTTCCCGCGGAACAGGATCACCAGCACCCGGCTGAGGACCATTGACCAGCCGGTGATGGCGATCAGCACGGCGAGGATGGGCAGCGCCATGATCGGGCGGATCAGCGTGGTGAGCCGGTTGAGCTGGCGGCCGGGATAGTCGACAGCGAACTGGACCGGGTATTCGGTGGGTTGCATTGGTCAGCCTCGCCAATCCTTAGGAGCGTTGCTCTGACAGGGCCGGTGCGGCCGCGTCGCCGTCGCTTCCCGCATGTGTGCCCCTAGTCGTCGGGGATCCAGTTGCCGTGGAAGCCGAGCGGGATCCGGGCGGGCAGGTGAACGCGGGCGACCGGTTCGCCGGTGAAGTCCTGCGAGTGGAGGATCACCAGGTCGGCGGCGCCGCGGCCGGGGTCGTGCACGTAGGCCATGAGGTATCCGTCGTCCTCGGCGGCGCCGGGCGAGACGGGGGCGAACACGGCCTCGCCCGCGGTGGCGTCCCGCCCGAACTCGTGCGCCTCGACGGTGCCGCGGGCCAGGTCGTGCTTAAGCAGGGTGTTGGCGAACGCGTCATCGGCGAAGTCGCCGCTGGGCGGGGCGGTGGCCTGGGTGACCTCGCCGATCACCGCGCTGTAGCCGTAACGGTAGGGGCGGGAGAGCACCCGGGCGTCGGCGCGGGGAAACTCCTGGCCGCGGTCGTCGAGCCGTTCCTCCCGCACCGTGCCGGCGTCCGGGTCGATGGTCCACCGGTCGAGCGTCACCGGCCCGTGCCCGCCGAGGGTGGACACGTCGTAGGCGCGCGGGTACCGGCACACGTCGAGCACGACCCGGCCGCCGCTGTCGTCGTAGGAGTTGAGGGTGTGGAACACCCAGCATGGGCTGACTCCGAACCAGGTGACGTCGCCGGCGCTGCCGTGGCGGGCGCTGCCGTCGCGGGGCAGCAGGCCGACCCGGGCCGGGTGCGCCTGGTCCCAGAGATCGGAAGA
>JAIRTY010000236.1 GCA_031254715.1 Nocardiopsaceae bacterium
CCCAAGGCGGCCCGGTGGCGTATGTGCGGACCGTCTTCGCGGTCTATGAGGTCGCGTGCGTGACGCGACCGCGCCTGTTCCTCCGGTGTTGCGAGCCGCGCATATGACCCGCCGCTCAGCGCCTCGTCTCGTATCTGGTCAGCACGACGCCGCCAGGGAAGGTCCGCGTCTCTACCAGGTTCAAGTTGACCCAGCTGTCGAGCGCCGTGAAGAACGGCGTGCCGCCGCCCACCAGGACCGGATAGGTGGCCAGCGCATACTCGTCGATCAGCCCGGCCCGCATGGCAACCCCGGCGAGCGTTGCACCGCCGATGCCCATCGGGCCGCCGTCCTCCGCCTTGAGCCGGGTGATCTCGGCGACCGCGTCGCCGGTGACCAGGCGGGTGTTCCAGTCGACCTTGTCGATCGTCGAGGAGAACACCACCTTCGGTGTGTCCCGCCAGTTTCGCGCGAACGCGATCTCCGCCGGGGAAGCGCTGGGCCGCTGGTCACCGGTCGGCCAGTAGGAACTCATTGTCTCCCACAGCTTGCGCCCGTACAGCGACAGGCCGCTTGCCCGCTCCTGGTCGAGCCACCACTGGAACAGTTCGTCGCTCGGCGGCCCGCCCCAGCCGATGTCGTCGCCGGGTGCGGCGACGTGGCCGTCCAGGGTCACGTTCATGCCGTAGATCAGTTTCCGCATGACCCCAGCCTCCCGTGAGTGGTCTCCGGTGTGCAGACCGGCGCGGAGCGAGAAAGTCATCGGTATGCGATCTGGGCGCGCAGGTAGCCCTCGTGCTCCGGGCTCAAGCGGCGTACTCGGCCCGGCGAAAACGCCATCACGGCCGCCGGCCCGACGGCAGCTGCCGGTGGCGGCCGTTGTGGCTACTTCGGCAAGAGCGGCTGGCGCGCGGCCGCCCCGGCCAGCCCGGCCGGGGCGGCTAGTTCGGCTGGGGCGGCTGGCCCGGGCGGGGCGGCTGGCCGGGGCGGGGCCGGCGCGACGCCTCGGCCGAGAGGCTGGGTGCCGGGTCGAGCTGGGACAACCCGTTCCAGGCCAGGTTGACCAGGTGCGCGGCGACGACCTCCACCTTGGGCTTGCGGGCGTCGAGCCACCACTGGCCGGTCACCGCGACCATGCCCACCAGCATCTGCGCGTACATGGGCGCGAGCTTGGGATCGTAGCCGCGGGCACGGAAGTAGTCGCCAAGGATGTACTCCACCTGGCGGGCGATGTCGCTGATCAGGCTGCCGAAGGTGCCGGTACCCGAGGCCGGGTGCGAGTCCCGGACCAGAATCCGGAAACCGTCGGCGTTGTCCTCGATGTAGCGCAGCAGGGCGACGGCGGCGGCCTCGAACTTCTCCCGGGTGTGCGCGCCCGACAGGATCACGGTCGCCATGGCGAGGAACCGCTCGACCTCCCGGTCGATGACGACCGCGTACAGCCCCTCCTTGCCGCCGAAGTGCTCGTAGACAACCGGCTTGGAGACGCCAGCCTGAGACGCGATCTCCTCGATCGAGGTGCCCTCGAAGCCGCGTTCGGCGAAGAGCCGGCGGCCGATGTCGAGCAGCTGCTCGCGGCGTTCTTTACCGGTCATCCGCTTACGGTTGTTTGGGCCGGGAACCGGACTGGTCACCTATCCATGATGGCTATAACCGCGCCGCCTCGGCAGCCGGCTTTTCTGGCCGGGCGAGCCGGCCCTTGGTCATGGAGCCGAGCTGGCGGCCCCGCAGCCCGGTGAGCCTGCCCGACAGCCGGTTCTCGTCTGGCCATCGCACGTCCCACGCCCAGCTGGCCAGCTCGGCCCACCGGATGACCCGGGCGCTGATGTCGATCTGCCCCTTGAGCGCACCGTGCCGGGCGCAGGTGGGGTCGGCGTGGTGCAGGTTATGCCAGGACTCGCCGAACGAGGGGATTGCCAGCCAGGCAACGTTCCGCGACTTGTCCCGCGCCTGGAAATCCTCGTTCCCGAACGTGTGGCAGACCGAGTTGATCGACCAGGTCACATGGTGCAGCAGGCAGATGCGGATCAGGCTGGCCCAGAAGAACGCGGTGAGCGCGCCGGTCAGAGACATCGACCACAGCCCGCCGATGAGCGCGGGCGCGAGCAGCGAGACGGCGACCCAGAGCTCGAAGAGCCCGGAGATCCGCCGGATCGGGCGGTCGGCCAGCAGGTCAGGGACGAACTTCTGCTGCGAGGTGCGGTCCGGGTTGAACAGCCACCCGATGTGCGCGTACAGGAAGCCCTTGGTGAGCGCCCGCACATCGGAGCCGAACCGCCACGGCGAGTGCGGATCGCCCTCGCGGTCGCTGTACTTGTGGTGCCGCCGGTGGTCGGCCGCCCAGACCAGCACCGGGCCCTCGACCGCGAGGCTCCCGGCGATCGCCATCGCGATCCGGAGCGGCTTGTTGGCCTTGAACGAGTTGTGGGTGAAGTGGCGGTGGAAGCCCATGCTGATCCCCATGCCGGAGATCACGTAGAACACGAGCCCGATCACCACGTCGTGCCAGCCGAGCCCCCAGCCCCAGGCCACTGGTATGGCCGCGGCCAGGGCGAGCAGTGGGACGGCGACGAAGACCCCGATCAGGAGGCGTTCTCCGCCCCCGCTCGGCTCGGGCTCGACCTCCGGCAGCGGGGCTGTCCGGGCGGAAGTTGTGGTGTCGTTGGCGGACTCAAGTGCGTCAGCAGTTGCGGTCATACGGGAACCTCGCTCTGCTTAGGGCGCGGCTTGCGGCGGGTGACGGATACGTCACCGTAACCTACGAGAGCGTAGGTTAGGCAAGAAGTTGACCGAGATTTGACGAAGATGTAGCGGTAAGGGACGACTGCAGTTGCAGGACCGTCTCACTATCCGGAATCCCGTCGGCTAAACCGGCCAGGAGAGGGTTCTGCCACGACACGGGGTCGCGGCAAGCGCAGGTCGTTATCGAGCCGCCTGTGCCCGCAAGGAGAGGACTGCCTAGAAGATGGCAGAGGCCGCGCACGGGCACCGTAACCCGGTCCCTGACACCACATGATCGTCCAGTTCCGGCGGCTGGACTCGAACCAGCACAAACCCAGAGTCAAAGTCTGGTGGGCTGCCAATTACCCTACGCCGGATCACCAGCACCGTCCGTAACGAGACCGTCGGTGACTACATCACGATACCGAGTGGGCGCGCCGCTTATGGGTCGCCGCAACTTCAGTCCTAGCGTCTCATTCGGGAACTGCCGTCGGGTTTGGCGACTCAGTGGCCATGGCGGCGCGGGCCCAGCCTTCGATCTGGCGATAGAGATGGCTGCTGCGCTGGACGTCGATGCGCAGGCAACCACGGTAGTCGTCGCCTGAGTTCTTACGGACGGTCTTCGGGTTGTGCCGCTTGAGGACCGGTTTCAGGAACTGGTGATGCTCTGCGCCCGTCATAATCAGCCAGAAGCGCTCCGCGGCCTGCACCTGTGCGTTCTCGTGAATCTGCAACCGGTAGGTCAACCGGTTCCGCGCGACGCCAGCCACGTCTAGAAACTTCAGGAAGAACAGGATCAGGTCTGGATCGCTGTTAATGAAAGAAACGCGGTTGGACTTCCTGTATGGCTTGTTCTTGGCGCCCTCGCACCAGTAGGCGATCGCGCCCGCGATAAGGACCTCGCGATCAGACAACTCTCCGATCCGGGCCGTCGCCGCGGAACTGATCGCTTCGAGTCGCCCTTCGCGGGCGGGGCGCTCTGCCTCCCAGTACCTGCGGACACCCTCAGTTGCTCGCTTCCGGCACTCCTCATAGCTGAGTCGTTCCGGCCATGGGAGGTCACTGACCCAGGCCGAGACCGTGCTCTTGGAGACGCCGAGTTCAGAAACGATGTCGTCGTAATCAGAACCTTGCTCCCGCAATTCCCGTGCCTTGAGCCGCAAGTGATCCTTGGCGCGGGGCCGCCTGGTCCAGGTCGGAGGCGGCTCACCGGAGAGGGCCTGATTCAGGGTCGCGTTGCTCCCGATCCTGAGAATTTCCTTGATCTGGCGGCGGGATTTGCCGGCCTGGCGGAGCGCGATGGCCTGCTCGCGCAGGACCTCGAATGGTAACTGGGTCGATTTCATGTTCGAACGCTATCGGCCGCTACCGACAGAATCGGCTGCGTGAAATGGTTGCCACGACCGGTAACGTGGCCTGCTTGAGGCGGGTCAGGGCTCACTCGCCAGGCTGGCGGGCCATCGCGGCCAGGAGGATGTCGGCGAGTGCGCCGGCGTACCGCTCGACGTCGGTTTCGGGGTGGGCGTCGAGGTAGGCCAGCATCGCGTCGACGGAGGCCTGGTAGGTGATCGCCATGACCCGGGTGTCGAATCGGCGGAAGGCGCCCTCTGCCTGCCCGCGCCGGAACAGGCCCTCCTGGCCTTGGTAGAGCTCTTCGTAGTCATGCTGGCTGAAGGCGCGGCTACCGTCCGGCTCCTGGAGCCGGGTGATGATCCGGTCCATGGCCCGGAACTCCTCGGGCCGCTCCTTGCGCAGGGACGCGACCGTATGGATGTAGCCGCGGATCGCGTCGGGAACCGGGGTTGAGGGAGCCACGCTGGCGGCGACCTCGTCGCGGATGACCCGTATGGTCGCCACGACGGCCTGCTTCATCAGATCGGTCTTGTCGGCGAAGTAGTGCCAGATCAGGCCCTTGGACACGCCCGCCTGCCCGGCGATGCTGTTCGTGG
>JAIRTY010000337.1 GCA_031254715.1 Nocardiopsaceae bacterium
CGCGCCCGGACGTAGTAGTCGGCCCATTCGCGGGCGCCGGGGAATCCGGATTCGGCGGCGATCTGGTCGCAGGCGGCGTCCGCGTCGAACGCGGTGCACCGCAGGCTGGCCCCGGGACCTAGCAGTGCCCAGTGGGCACCTGGCTGGCCGTAGGGCATGCCCACGCTGCCGGGGTTGACGATCAGCCGGCCGTACGCCAGCCGGGTGTAGGGCATGTGCGTGTGCCCGCACACGATGGTCCCCAGCTCGTTCGGCAGGCCGGCGAGGACCTCGGCCCAGCGGGCTAGCCGGGAATCGACCAGCACCACCTCCTCGTCGTTACGCGGGGTGGCGTGACAGAACAGCACCTGGCCCAGGCCGGGCACGGCGAGCGTGCGCGACAGCGGCAGCTGCGACAGCAGGTCCAGCTGATCGGGGCGAAGCTCGCGGGCGGCCCAGGCGGACACCTCGTCCGGCATGGACGGGCGCAGGCCGCGCGCGAACTCCACCAGCTCGCGGTCGGCGTTCCCGCGCACCCACACCGCCCGGCCGCCCAGGCCTGCCAGCAGATCGAGCGTCTCCACCGGCTGCGGCCCGGCGGCCAGGTCGCCGGTGAGGACGACCCTCGCGGCCGCCGCGACGTCCGGCTCCGCCAGCACGGCCCGCAAGGCGGGCAGCACCCCATGGATGTCGGACAGTACTGCCACGGTGCCCGGCACGGTGGTCACGACACCGGCACCCCCGTCATCGCGCCGTTCCCGGGCGGCACGGGCCCGTGCGGCACGGGCCCGGTCGTGGCGGCGGCTCGCAGCGGCACCGGCCTGAGCGCCGCGCTACCGGAGCCGGTTGCCCGCCGACATGAGGTCTTCGCACGCATGGACCACCCGGGCGGCCATCGCCGCCTCCGCTGCCTTGCCATAGGAACGGGGGTCATAGGCCTTCTTATCGCCGACATCCCCGTCCACCTTGAGCACGCCGTCGTAGTGGCCGAACATGTGGCCCGCGATCGGCCTGGTGAAGGCGTACTGGGTGTCGGTGTCGACGTTCATCTTCACGGTGCCGTAGGAGATCGCTTCCCGGATCTCCGACAGCGCCGACCCCGAACCGCCGTGGAACACCAGGTCGAACGGCTTCTCCCGGCTGTACTTGGCGCCGACGGCCTCCTGGATGTCCTTCAGGATGGACGGCCGCAGGGTCACGTGACCGGGCTTGTAGACGCCGTGCACGTTCCCGAAGGTCGCGGCCAGGATGTAACGGCCGCGCTCGCCCAGGCCCAGCGCCTCGGCGGTGGCCAGGGCGTCGCCGGGGGTCGAATAGAGCTTCTCGTTCATCTCGCCGGTGACGCCGTCCTCCTCGCCGCCGACGACGCCGATCTCCATTTCCATGATGGTGCGGGCGGCAGCGCACTGGTCGAGCAGTTCCGAGGCGGTGGCCAGGTTCTCTGCCAGCGGCACCGCGGAGCCATCCCACATGTGGGACTGGAACAGCGGTTCTTCGCCGCGGGCCACCCGCTCTTTGGAGACCTGTACCAGCGGGCGCATGAAGCCGTCCAGCTTGTTGGCCGGGCAATGGTCGGTATGCAGCGCGATGTGCATCGGGTACTTGGCCGCGGCGCTGCGGGCGAAGTGCGCGAGCGACACCGACCCGGTCACCATGTCCTTCAACGAGCCCGACAGGTACTCAGCGCCGCCGGTGGAGACCTGGATGATCCCGTCGCTCTCGGCGTCAGCGAACCCGCGCAGGGCCGCGTTCAGTGTCTGGCTCGACGTTACGTTGATCGCCGGATACGCGAAGCCCCGCTCCTTCGCCCGGTCGAGCATCTCGGCGTAGACCTCTGGCGTCGCGATAGGCATGACGGTGGGCTCCCTGTCTCGTGCTTTCGCCCCCAGTATCGGGGACCGCGCAAGGCGGGTGCCAGCCGAGGGCCGGCGAGCCGGCCGGTTCCGTGGTCAAGAGCTGGCCAAGCTGGGCCGGGCTGGGCCTGAGCACGGTCGCCATAGGGTAGAACAGGGGGTTATGCAGAGCTTCCTGACCCAGTACGGCCTCGCCGCGGTGTTCCTGTTCGGGTTCCTCGAGGCGTGCTGTGTCCCGATCCCCTCTGAGGTCACCTTCGGCTTCGCCGGCGTGCTCGCTGGCGAAGGCCATCTCAACATCGTGGCCATCATCATCGTCGGAACGGTGGCCGAGCTTCTCGGCTCGCTCGTCTCGTACACGATCGGCCGGGTCGGGGGGCGTCCGCTGGTGCGGCGGTTCGGCCGCTACCTGCTCATCACGCAGGGCGACATCGACCGCGCGGAACGGTTCTTCGCTGGCCGCGGCGCCTGGGCGGTGCTGGCGGGCCGTGCGCTGCCGGTGGTCCGCACGTTCGCTTCCATCGTGGCCGGGTTCATCGAGATGCCGGCGCTGCTGTTCGGGGTCCTGAGCCTGATCGGCACCGCCATCTGGGTCACCGTGATCGCCCTTGTCGGGTACGGGCTCGGCAGCGCCTGGGAGAGCGTGGCGCACGGGATCGCGGTCGCCGGGTACGCGATCGCCGCGGTCGCGGTGCTGGCCATCGTGGCGTTCATCGCCTACCGGCTGCGCGAGCTGAGGCACGAGGGCAGCGGCCGGGGTGGTCCGGCCCAGGGCGGCCCTGGCAGGCCGGATGCTCCGAGCCAGGCGGAGATGCCCACACGCCGGTCGCCGATGCCCTGAGCCGGCTCCAGCCAGTCAGCCGGCTCCAGCCAGTCAGCCGGCTCCAGCCAGTCAAAGGGCCGGGCCGCCGGTCAGGCCAGTCCGAGTTCGGGCAGGCCGAAGACACCCCGGAACGGCAGTCCCTGCGCGGTGATCCGGTCCCTGGCACCGCGCTCTACCACCACCGCCACCCCTGCCACGTCGGCGCCTGCTTCCCGCAGCGCAGCCACCGCGGCGAGCACAGAGCTGCCGGTCGTGGAGGTGTCTTCCACGGCGAGGACGCGTCGCCCCGAGACGTCGGGGCCCTCGATCCGGCGCTGCAGGCCGTGCGCCTTTCCTTCCTTCCTGACGACGAACGCGTCCAGTGCCCGGCCCTGGGCGGCGGCCGCGTGCATCATGGCGGCGGCGACCGGATCGGCGCCCAGCGTCAGCCCGCCGACCGCTGTGTAGTCCAGGTCGGCGGTGGCGGCCAGCATGACCCGGCCAGCGAGCGGCGCGGCCCGGCCGTCGAGCAGCACCCGGCGCAGGTCGATGTACCAGCTCGCGCGCTGGCCGGAGGACAGCACGAAGTCGCCGTGCACGACGGCCTTGTCCTTGATCGCCTGCAGCAGCTCGTCACGGTCGCTCACAGCGAGGAGACTACGGGATCCGCGCCTGCCAGCCGCGGCGAGCGCCTGCGGCTGGCGCCGTGGACGGCGGCCGTTCGGACAGCGCGGGCGCCGGGAATGCCCGCCGCCGCCGACCGCGGGAACCGAAGCTGGTACGGTCTGGCTGCAAGGTCCCGGCGTACAGCCAGACCGGCTGCCCGATGCCGCGATCCCCGGGGACCCCGGCCCGGACCTGCGCGCGTTGACGTCGCGGGAGGCGGCGGCACCCCGGCGGTTGCTTGCTGGCGGCAGGCGGACGTTAACTGTCCGCGATCCATCACGGAGCTGGCTGGGCGCTGGTAACGTCTCGCCTCGACGGAAGGACGGTGTCGCGGTGGATCGGTGCGCGCTGTTCGTGGACGCAGGCTACGTGCTGGCGGATGGCGCGATGGCCGTCCACGGGACCCGTCACCGGGAGTCCGTTTCCTGGGATTTCCCGGGATTGTTGCAGTTCTTCGGGAGCGTCGCCCGCGACCGTACCGGGCTGCCGCTGCTGCGCGCCTACTGGTACGAAGCGACCCCGGAGGGGCGCCGGAGCGCCGAGCACGACGCGCTGGCCGACCTCCCCGGGCTCAAGCTCCGGCTGGGCCGGCTGCGGCCGGGCCGGCGCGAGGGCGTGGAAGGCGAGATCCGGCGCGACCTGACCGCTCTCGCGCGTAACCAGGCAATCGCCGACGCCCTGATCATCAGCGCCGAGGAGGACCTGGCGCAGGTCGTCGCCGAGGTGCAAGACCTCGGGGTACGCGTGATCGCCGTGCACATCACCGTGGACGGCAACTGGACCATCTCGCGGTCCCTGCGGCAGGAGTGCGACGATCTCATCGAGCTCGGGGAAGCGCACCTGCGGCCGTACGCGGAACTGGTCGCCGCCGCCGAGCCGTCCCAGGACGAGGAAGAGCAGTACCCGGTCGCTGCCTACGCGGGCCGGCCGGTGACCAACGGCCACGGCCCGGTCGGCGCGCTCGCGCAGCAGGCTCTTCCGGCCGGGTCCTCGCCCGCGCCGCCCGCCATCTACACCGCGCCGGTGGTTGCCGAGTACCAGCGCTCGGCCCAACCGGCGCTGAACGGGCAGTCGGGGCCGCAGGGCACCGCGGTGGCAGCCGCGGCCATGGCGGGCGAGCAGCCGCCAGGCGGTGAGCGGGAGGCCCCGCAGCAGCCGCGCGAGCAGGCAGCCTCCGGGCCCATAGTCCAGGGCCAGGGGCAGCCGGAGCAGGCGCAGCAAGGCCAGGCACAGCAGGGCCAGGCACAGCAGGGGCAGGCCGGGCAGTTCCAGCAGGGCCAGGCACAGCAAGCGCAGGCGTCCGGGCAGTTTGCCCAGGGCCAGGCGCAGCACGGGCAGGCG
>JAIRTY010000465.1 GCA_031254715.1 Nocardiopsaceae bacterium
CGTTGATTGAACCTATTGATAAAGAAACCGCAATGAACATTCACACAACAACCGTTCCGGCACATTTCACGGACATTTTGGAGTTGGCACCTCCGAAAATTTCGCCGAGCCGATATGCACACCGTGTCCGGTTCGAGCCGATCGGCGAGAACGGGCCTGGCCTGTATGCGAAAGTGGCCGTCCCGAACGAAGGACGGCTTCGGAGCGTCGCGGTCCGGCTCGATGGCCAGGTTCCGTCCGGCGACCTGTATTTATCGGTCGTTGATCCGACCTTTTATTACGACGGTTTTTTCCTGTACGCGATCCTCGATAATATCCCGGTCACCTCGAAAGGAGCGTCGTGCACGTCGGTCCGATGTCGTTCACTCACTCGCAGTTGGTCATCCTGGCGATCGGGGTCGTATTCGCGATCGCCACCCACGCGCTGCTGCGCTACACCAGGGCCGGCAAGGCGATCCGCGCGGTCGCCGACAACCGCAACCTCGCCCGCAGCAGCGGTATCTCCGCGCAGCGGATCACCGACCTGGCGTGGCTGGTATCGGGACTGATGGGCGGGGCCGCCGGCGTCATGCTCGGGCTCAGCGTGTCGAGCGTCTCCTACACCATGGGCGACACCTTCCTGCTGGAGATCATCGCCGCGGCCGTGCTGGGCGGGGTCGGCCAGGTGTACGGTGCCATGCTCGGCGCCCTGGTGATAGGCGTCCTGCTGGAGGAGAGCGCGATCCTGCTCGGCGGCGCCTATGCGCCGATCAGTGCGTTCGCCGTTCTCATCCTTGTCCTGCTCATCCGGCCAAGCGGGATCCTGGCGGGAGCGGCGAAGGCCAAGGGAGTCGCCTGATGGACTACTACCTGCTGACCATGTGCGTCTACGTCGTGGTGGGCATCGTCGCATGCTGGGGCCTCAACCTGCAGTTCGGGGAGGCCGGCGTGCTGAACTTCGCCTACATCGTGTTCGTGGCCGCTGGCGCCTACACCACGAGCCTGCTCAGCCTGGGTCCCCACACCTCAGCCAGCTACCAGCACTACTTCTGGGGTACGACCCTGCCCTGGCCGCTGCCCTGGCTGGCCGCCGGGGTGGTCGGCGGCGTCCTGGGCCTGCTGGTCGGCCTGCTGGTGCTGCGACGGCTGCGCGGCGACTACCAGGCCATGGTGCTACTGGTCGTTTCCATGATGTGCACGTACCTGGTATCGGCGGACCCCGGCCTGCTCAACGGGGGCATCGGGCTGTCAGACATCCCGGCGCCGTACAAGAACCTGCTCCACACCGGCCAGGTCGGCTATGAGGTCTTCTACCTGGGACTGTCGATCCTTGCCGCACTGGTGGTCTTCGAGGCGCTGCGGCGCCTCAACGCCTCGCCGCTCGGCCGCACCCTCCGGGCGGTGCGGGAGAACGAACAGGCGGCCGAGGCCATCGGGTACAACATCGCCGCGATGAAGTTGCTGGTCATGGTCATCGGCGGGGCGGTGGCTGCGGTCGCCGGTGCCATCGAGGTGGAGTTCATCGGCGCCTGGGCGCCGGCCGGGTGGACCTACCCCGAGACGTTCGGCCTGTTCGCCGCCGTCATCGTCGGCGGCCGCGGCAACCTCGGCGGGGTGGCCGTGGGCGCCTTCCTGGTGCAGGGGCTATTCCTTGAGGGAACCGTCCTGCTGCCGCACATCGGCAGCCCGCAAGTCATCGGCGCCATTCAGTGGATGAGCCTGGCGGCGCTGATCCTGCTTTTCCTCTGGTTCCGCCCGCAAGGCGTCATCCCGGAGCGCCGGCGCCGGTTCGGAGAGATCGAGGCGGGATCCCTGGACGGGGCGCTGCCCGCGCAGGCCCTCGCCCGAGCTGGCAGGGGGTCACGTGCCTGACAAGCCGGTGGCACCGCAGCAGCCGGTCTCCGCGGCGGAACGCCCGGCATCAGGCCGCCAGGGCGCCGCGCCCGTGCTCCGCGTGGCGGAGCTCACCGTGAGGTTCGGCGGGGTTGTCGCCGTCGACAACGTGTCCTTCGCGGTCGAGCCCGGGGTGGCGGTGGGCCTTATTGGGCCCAACGGCGCCGGTAAGAGCACCGCGCTGAAAGCGATCGGCGGCGAGGTGAAGCCGACATCGGGTGCCGTCTTCTTCGACGAGGTGGACCTCGCGGGCCGCCCGCCGCACGTCGCCGCCCGCCATGGGCTCATCCGGACCTTCCAGCTGGGCGGCGAGTTCGGCCGGCTGACGGTCATGGAGAACCTGCTGGTCGCCGTGCCTGGTCTGCGCGGCCAGACCATCTGGGGCGCCCTGGCGGGGAAGAGATGGTGGGGAGCAGCGCAGCAAGCCGAGGTCCGCCGGGCCCAGGAGGTGCTGTCCCGGCTGGACCTGCGGCACAAGGACAATGAGTACGTCCGGGACCTGTCGGGCGGGCAGCGCAAGCTCGTCGAGATCGGCCGCGCGCTGATGGCGCGGCCCAAGATGCTGCTCCTCGACGAGCCGATGGCCGGGGTGAACCGGAGCCTCGCGCGGCACATCGAGGAGGCGCTGACGGCGCTGCGGAACGACGGGCTGACGCTGCTGCTGGTGGAACACGAACTCGGGTCGGTGGAGCGGCTCTGCGACCGGGTCATCGTCATGGCGCAGGGCCGGCAGATCGCGGACGGGGACATCGGGCAACTGCGGTCCCGCCAAGAAGTCCTCAGTGCTTACCTAGGTGGTCGATAACTGGTGAAGTTCGCCTCGGAGCAGATGCCAGCAGGCACCGCGGCCGCCCCCGGGCCTGACTGCCTGCAGGTGCGTGACCTCACCGCCGGGTACGGCGGTCCGCCCGTGATCAGCGGGATCTCGCTCGGCATCGAAAAAGGGCAGGTGGCTGTGGTCGCCGGGCCGAACGGAGCCGGCAAGTCCACGCTGGTGAAGTCGATCGTCGGGCACCTGCCGTGTGTCAGCGGCTCGGTGACGGCCGGCGGCGTAGACATCACCAACCACCCCGCTGAGAAGATCGCCCGGGGCGGCGTGGGCTATGTGCCGCAGAACGACGACGTCTTCACGACCCTGACGGTGCTGGAGAACCTCGAGATCGGCGGCTACCTGCTCAGGAAGCGTGAGGTGGCGCGGCGTATCGACGAGGTCCTCGAGGTCTTCCCTGACCTGGCGCGGATGCGCACCCGGCCGGTATCGCGGCTGTCTGGCGGTGAGCGCAAGATGGTGGCGATCGGCCGGGTGCTCATGCTGCGCCCAGCCGTGCTCATCCTCGACGAGCCCACTGCCGGGCTCGCGGTCCAGTTGACCACGGAACTGTTCGAGCGCTACATCCCCGCGCTGGCCGGGAACGGTGCTGGTGTCCTGCTGGTGGAGCAGAAGGCGACCGAGGCTCTGCAGGCGGCCGACTGGGGTTACATCCTGGTCTCCGGGCAGGTCCACGTCTCCGAGCCGGCAAGCACCATCCTGAGCCGGCCGGACCTCGGTGAGGTGTTCCTTGGCGGCTCTACCTCGCTGGCTGACCACGGCAGTGACGGGGATGCCGATGACGACGAAGAACCACCGCCCTGACGGCCATCGGACGCGCCCTCAGCTGAAGTCCTCTGGGCTGAAGTCCTTGGGCTCGACCAGCACCAGCCAGTTGCCGGACACATCGCGCATGACTGCTTCGATGCCGTACGGCCGGTCCGAGGGCTCCTGCAGGAAGGTCACGCCCTTGGCGCGGAACTCCTCGTAGGTCGCGCGGCAGTCGTCGACCCGCAGCCCCAAGCCGCCCATTTCGCCCTTTTCAAGCTGCCGCCGGATGAACGCCGCCGCGTCGGCATCGAGCGGGGGTCCCGGCAGCATCAGCGTGACCTCGATCTCGGGCTGGCTCGGATGGCCAACGGTGACCCAGCGGAAGTCCTCGCCCAGGGTGCTGTCGGTCCGGGGCTCGAAGCCCAGCACGTTGACGTAGAAGTCCCGCGCCTTGTCCTGGTCGAGACAGTAGACGGTGACAAGCGAGATGTTCGTGATCATGTGAAGATCGTAGGCCGCAGCTCTGGCTGCCGCTTCTCTCAGATTGCGTCATCTGCCCCGGCGGTGCCACGGTGGTCAAGCACGCCGCGCATGAACAGGTAGCACCCGGGAACATGCGGGCCGCCCCTGGCCGCCCAGCGGTTGCGGTAGGTGGTGGGGCTCTCGCCGACCAGCTGGGCGAACCGTGACGAGAACGAGCCGAGGCTGGAGAAGCCGACCAGCATGCACACCTCGGTCACCGTCAGGTTGGCGGCACGCAAGAGATCCTGTGCCCGCTCGATGCGGCGGCGGGTGAGATAGCGGATCGGCGTCTCGCCGTAGGTGGCCTCGAAGCTGCGGGCGAAGTGGAACTTGGAGACTCCGGCGACGGCCGCAAGCCGATCAAGATCGAGCGGCTGCTGATAGTTCCGATCGATGTAATCGCGCGCCCGGCGCAGATGCGGTAGCAGTTCGGCGGCCACCACGCGCGTCGCCGGCTGGGTCACCCCACGAGAATACGCATCACCTCAGCACCGCCGCGTAGCGGTGGTTTGAAGTCAACAGGATCAAACACCGGTCGGCTGCCGCCCGCCGGAGCGAAGGTAATGGGCGTGACATGATCACGCCCGTCAAGTACCAAGGGTCAGTCCCTTGCACTGGTCGCGGGATCGTCCTAGCGTCAGTGTTGAAATCTGGATAACTGTGTTTGGTGCTGTTGCGGGGGACAGTTCCGGGGCGGGAGGCGCCATGCGCACGAACCAGGGCGGCAGCCGGCCGGGCCGAGCGCGCAGCCAGCGGCGGCTGGCACTGCTTGCGTTACTCGCGGCGACAGCGCTGGTCATGGCGCTCGCGGGGACCATCCAGCCCGCGGCCGCACGCTCAACCGCCCCTCGCTCGCCCGCGGCGGGCTTACCCGCGGCCGCCGCCGCCCGCGGCTCGTCCGCAACGGGCTTACCCGCGCAGGCCGCCGGCACCCCGCACACCGTGAGCTACGACGGCTACTCGTTCCTGATCGACGGCCACCGGACCTACCTCTGGTCCGGAGAGTTCCACTACTTCCGGCTGCCGAGCCCGGACCTGTGGCTGGACATCTTCCAGAAGATGAAGGCGGCCGGGTTCAACGCCGCATCGATCTATTTCGACTGGGGCTACCACTCGCCGGCGCCGGGCGTCTACGACTTCACCGGCGTGCGCGACGTCGGCAAGCTGCTCGACATGGCGCAGCAGGCCGGCATCTACGTGATCGCCCGCCCGGCGCCCTACATCAACGCCGAGGTCGACGGCGGCGGCCTGCCCGGCTGGATGTCGACCGAGCCGGGCGCGAACCGCAGCGCTGACCCGCAGTTCCTCAAGTACTCCGACGAATGGATGACCCAGATCGACCGCATCCTCGCCCGGCACCAGCTGACCAACGGCACCGGGCCGGTGATCGCCTACCAGATCGAGAACGAGTACTACAACGGCTCAGCCGCTGGCCGCGCCTATATGCAGCACCTCGAGGACAAGGCGCGGGCGGACGGCATCACCGTGCCCCTGACCGGCAACAACAACGGCACCTTCAACTCCGGCACCGGCATGCTCAACATCGACGGCCCGCGCTCCTACCCGCAGGGCTTCAACTGCTCCAACCCGTCGCGGTGGAACGGTGTCCCTGACATCAGCTACGACCACCCCGACGGGCGGCCGCTGTACACGCCCGAGTTCCAGGGCGGCGCCTTCGACCCCTGGGGCGGGCCCGGGTACGACAAGTGCTCGCAGCTGATCAACGACCAGTTCGCCAACGTCTTCTACAAGCAGAACATCGCCGTCGGAGCGACCGCGCAGAGCTTCTACATGACCTACGGCGGCACGAACTGGGGCTGGCTCGGCATCCCGGAGAACTACACCTCCTATGACTACGGCGCGGCGATCAGGGAGACCCGCCAGCTCGACCCGAAGTACTACGAGGACAAGCTCATCGGCTACTTCACCCACGCGGTCGCGCCGCTGACCAAGACCGACCGGATCAACGTGACGCCGCCGGACAACCCGGCGATCGTCGACACCGCGCGGATGAACCCGGACACCAAGACGCAGTTCCATGTCCTGCGGCACGCCAACTCCACGTCCACGTCGGTGGACACCACGCACATCGCCCTCGACTTCAACGCGCAGCCGGCCGGGAACGTGAGCTACACCTACGACGACACCGACCCGGCCCTGCAGTACTCGGGCAACTGGTCGCACGTGGCCAACCAGAGCTTCACCGGCGGCGACTACCAGAACACCGAGTCGTTCTCCAACCAGGCCGGCGACTCGCTCACGGTCCCGTTCACCGGCACCGCGATCCGCTGGATCGGCTCGCAGACCAGCAACCACGGCCTCGCCGACGTCTACCTCGACGGCACCAAGCAGGCCACCGTCGACGCGTCCGGCAGCCAGAACCAGGCCGTGCTGTTCGCCAGGACCGGGCTCACCGACGGGCCGCACACCCTCAAGATCGTCGTCGACGGGACGCACAGTTCCGGATCGACGGACAACTACGTGTCGATCGACGCCATCGACGTGCCGACCGGATCGGCCGCGTCGAACCCCACCTACCCGGTGGTGCCGCAGCAGCCGGGCACGGCGATCACCCTGAACGGGCGCGACTCCCACATCATCGTCGCCAACTACAAGCTCGGCGACTCGCAGCTGCAGTACTCGACGTCGGAGATCATGACGAACGCGACGATCGGGGACCGCGACGTCGCGGTGCTCTACGGCGACCAGGGCAGCGACGGCGAAACGGTGCTGCGCTACGCGTCGCGGCCGGCGGTGCAGGCGGTCGGCGGCGCGGTGACCACGACCTGGGATCCCGCCACCGGAGACCTCCGGCTGAACTACTCCCATAACGGCCTGATCCGGGTGATGATCTCCGGCGGCGGCTCGCGGCCGCTGCTGCTGCTGCTTGCCGACACCGCGACGGCCAAGACGTTCTGGCAGCAGGACACCGCGGCCGGCCCGGTGCTTGTGCGCGGTAGTCACCTGCTGCGTACCGCGGTGAGCAGCGACAACGGCAGCACGGTCGCGCTGACCGGCGACAACGGCAGCGACCCGGCCATCGAGGTCTTCACCTCGGCCTCGGCCGTCACCTGGAACGGCAAGGCGGTGCAGACCCAGCGCATGAGCACCGGCAGCCTGACCGGTCAGATACCGACGGCCGCCGCGATCTCGCTTCCCGCCTTGACGAACTGGCGGCACCAGCAGGAGTCGCCGGAGGCGCAGCCTGGCTTCGACGACTCCAGCTGGCAGGTGGCCGACAAGATGACCACCAACAGCGTCAGCGGGGTGAACACGCTGCCGGTGCTCTACGCGGACGACTACGGCTTCCACACCGGCAACACCTGGTACCGCGGGCGGTTCCGCGCCAGCGGCAACGAGACCGGCATCCACCTTGTCTCGGACTCCGGTGGCGGCGCGCAGGCCTTCTCGGCCTGGCTCAATGGCACCTTCCTCGGCAGTTCCACCACGGGCAGCGCCAGCTTTACCTTCCCGCACGGTGCGCTGAAGACCGACGGCGACAACATCGTGTCGGTGCTCACGGTGAACATGGGCCACGAGGAGGACTACAACTCCACCAACGGCAACAAGGCCGCCCGCGGTCTTACCAGCGCCTCGCTCACCGGCGCCCCGCTGACCACGATCACCTGGCGGCTGCAGGGCGTGCGCGGCGGGGAGAACATGATCGACCCGGTGCGCGGCCCGCTGTCGACCGGCGGCCTCTTCGGCGAACGGGCCGGCTGGTCGCTGCCCGGTTACCCGGACGGTGACTGGGCACCGGTCACCCTGCCGGCCACCGACACCACGCCGGGCGTGTCGTGGTACCGCACCAGCGTCGCCCTCGACCTGCCGAAGGGGCAGGACACCTCGCTCGGGCTGACGATCAGCGATGACCCGTCCCGCCAGTACCGGGCGCTGATTTTCGTGAACGGCTGGCAGGTCGGCGACTACGTCAATTACCGGGGGCCGCAGCACAGCTTCCCGGTGCCGAACGGGATTCTCAACCGGGGCGGCACCAACAGCATCGCCATCGCCGGGTGGAATCTCGATGGCTCGACCGGCGGGCTCGGCAAGGTCTCGCTCACGAACTACGGCAGCTACGCGTCCCCGCTGACGGTCGCGCAAAACGACAGCCCCCGCTATGACCCGCAGAAGTACGCCATGCCCAAGCCGCCGGGGACGGACGTCGGCCTGCAGGTGCCCGACACCGCCGCGGCCGGGCAGACGTTCACCGCGAAGGCGACGGTGACGGTGCCGGCCGACGCGGCGAACGTGACCGCCCTCACCCCGTCGCTCAAGCTCCCCGGCGGGTGGACCGCCGGGCCCGCCAGCCCGGCCTCGGTGAGCGCGGTGCACCCCGGCGACTCGGCCACGTTCACCTGGCAGGTCCAGGCGCCCTCCGGCAAGCTGCCACCGGCCTCGGCCGTCACCGCAGCCGTGACCTACACCCAGGCCGCCCGTCCGGCGAGCAACTCCGACGAGCGGATCATCCGATCGGTGCCGCCGGCCCCGCCGCCCGGCACCGACGCCGTCAGCGACCTGCCGTTCCTGTCGGCCACCAACGGCTGGGGACCGGTCGAGCGCGACACCAGCAACGGCGAGCAGGCCGCCGGCGACGGCCATCCGATCACCATCAACGGCGTCACCTACCCCAAGGGCCTCGGCACCAATTCGATCAGCGACGTCGAGATCTACCTCGGCGGGCATTGCACCCGGTTCACCGCCATGGCCGGAGTCGATGACGAGAAGAACGGGGCCGGCACGGTCACCTTCAGCGTGGCCGCCGACGGCAAGAACCTGGTCACGACCCCGACCATCCGCGGGCACCAGCCAGCCACGCCGCTGGCCGTCGACGTCACCGGCGCGCAGGTCCTGGATCTCATCGTGGGTGACGCAGGCGACGGCAACGGCAACGACCACGGGGACTGGGCACTACCGACCCTCACCTGCACCTGACCGCCGGCTTTCGGCTGACCACAGGCAAACACGTCACTGGGAGGAGAGCAGATGGCTGGAGTGAGGTTTGGGTTAGGCGCGGCGGTCTCCGCGGTCGTATTAGCGCTGGGCGCCTCGGTCGGCGTCGCGAGCGCAAGCACCGGCCCGGGAGCCGTCACCTCGGGAAGCGCGGGTGCGAGCAGCGCCGCCAGCTGTCTCGCGCACGTCGTCGGCGGCGAGGACTGGTATTCGCACTACACGCCGGGCTGCACGGGTCACGACGAGCCGGAACTCGATCCCGTCTCGTCCGCGCCGGGCTCGGCGCAGAACATCACCTGGCGCGCGGTCCTGCCGGCCGACGGCACGGCCCCGGTGTCCAGCGTCGGGCCGACGTTCTGGTTCGGCGGCACGGTCAAGGACTCGAACCCGGCCAAGATCGGCGGCGAGGGGTTCCTGGAGCTGCAGTTCTACCCGGACTCGTTCACGACGCGGTGCACGCCGGGCGGGGGCTTCCGGGTCGTGCAGGAGCCCGACGTGTACACGGCGTGCTCACCGGTTTGGACGATCCAGCAGCAGGGGAACAACATCATCGAGCCGGCCGCGTTCAACGGCATGCTGATGGACGCTGCCGGGTCGGGCCCGTTCGTGATGCACGCCCTCGACACCGTGGACGTCCACATCTGGGCGCCGTCGCCGGACGCCGCCTACCAGGAGCAGGTCACGGACGAGACCAGCGGCCAGACGTCGAGCGTGCTCGTGCTCGACAGCCCGGGCGACGGCCCGCTGACGCCCCAGTTCAGCAGGCAGCAGATCGGCAACGCGCTCGACTGGGGCACCGTGTGGGACACGCCGATGTCGTTCGTCTACGAGATCGGCCACTCCGACCTCTACGGCGACCATTCCGGCGCGTTCTGCGTCCCCGGCCAGGCGTTCTGCGGCTCGTTCAACCGCGGCAACTGGGCCGGCCAGCAGCCGATCCGGATCCTCAACGCCACCTTCGGTGACGGCTCGCACCCGAAGAACTGGGCCGTGGTCTCCGACACCGGCGGCAAGGCCGAGGTGCTCGGCGACTCGTTCGTCGGCCCGACCGACTGCACGACCTACGGCGGCCCGTTCTGCATCTACCCGTGGTTCTCGTGGGACGGGTCGGCTCTCAACTACGGCGTCACCTACCCGGGCACGGTCGACAGGCTCGGCCAGGTCAACCAGTTCCGGAAGAAGCCGACGTGCCCTGCGGACGGCGTCTTCGCTGGGAACACCTACTGCGACACGATCGTCCGGTAGCTAGCGGACACACGACGGTGGCCCGGGACGATGTCCCGGGCCACCGTCGCTGCTAACGCGCTAGCTCTGCAGGCAGCCACCGCCGCTGCTGAAGAAGCTGTTGTTACTGAACCCCTCCTGCGTCAGGTAGTGGTGCTTGTTGATCACCTGGTTGAAGAACTGGCCGGGCGTGCCCTGCGTCTGGCCGTAGATGAAGTTGCACTCGTCGCCGTTCTCGAACCCGATGGAGTCGAACCAGCCGGTGCTGGTGTCCGGGTCGGTGATCGCCTCCGTGACTTCGTGGCTGGTCGGGTTGATCACGGTGTCACCGTCGGGGTTCCCGTTCGGCGTTTCGATGACGCCGGGGAAGTTGACGTTGGTGCCGCAGGTGAAGCCGGCGCCCGACAGGTAGATCGGGAAAGGCAGGTTCGCGTACACGGTGCCGTTCGGAGCCTGGCTGTGGTAAGCGCAGAAGGCAGCGCTCGGCTGGAAGTTGATCGTGCAGGCGTTCTTCG
The DNA here is from genome assembly GCA_031254715.1 of Nocardiopsaceae bacterium. GTDB lineage: Bacteria > Actinomycetota > Actinomycetes > Streptosporangiales > Streptosporangiaceae > JAIRTY01. The sequence continues at coordinate 10,666 of JAIRTY010000465.1, forward strand.
CATTGGTGGTCGTACCTGCGTTGAAGCAGGACTCGACCTGCTTGGGCAGGTACAGCACGTAGATGTGCGACAGGTTGACCGGCAGGTTCTGCGCCGCGACGACCCGGTTGGTCTCGGCCTGGACCTGGGCGTCGTCGAGGCAGGCGTTGTAGCCGGAGCCGTCGGCGTAGATCGACTTGGTGTCCTTGCTGTTGAGCTTGCAGCCGCTCGCTGGCAACTGGCCGGTGTCGTTGATCGGGGTGCCCAGCCTGATGTCGTAGCGGATCGCCCCGTCGGTGCCTGAGTACTCGGGCAAGATCGAGTACACGTTGTCGGTGCGGCCGCTCGCGCTGGCGACGTCAGACAGATAGGTCGTGATGAGGCTCTTGTAGTCGCTCGCCATCGGGTGGCCGGGCGGGTTCCAGAAGATAGGGGTGATCACCAGCGGGCCGGTCGTCTGCGTCCCCATTACCGCCCCGCCGTGCCAGATCAGCGGCGGGTTCCCCTCGGCCGTGTCGCCGGCGGACTTAATGGCGCGCAGGGCCCGGCCCGAGCCGTTGGCGGTCTGACAGGCTTTACTGGCGGGCACGGCGCCGATGATGCCGCCGAGGTGCCCCATCCGGGCGGGGGTACCGGACTTGGAGACGCAGGTGGCCGTGGTTGCCGACGACCCTTGCGCCGCCCTGAGCGTGGACCCGCTGGCCATGGTCGCGGATCCGGCGGCCACGGCTAAGGTCGCAGCACCGGCTGCGACGAGGGTCAGGCTGGCGCGCAGGCCGCGCCCCTTGAACGGTCTGTTCATCCGTGTCCCTTCATCGTGCCTTCGGTGATCGGCGCCGGCCGCGCACGTCCAGCGCCGACAAAAATGGTCAACTGAAGATACGGTTCCGCGACCGCCGCGGTTCATCGTATTGCCGACAGTAACGATGAGTCAGGCACTTCATGACGAGCCAGGCACCGCGCGGACCGGGTAGCTGGCTTTGCGCTTTCTCTAGAGTGGATCTGAGAAGCCTGACTCCAGGCTGCTGCGGGGACTGCTACCGCCGGGGGAGCGAGCTGTGACAATGACCGCTGCGCCGGAGCGGGCCCGGTGGCCAGGGGAGGCCGGCTCGGCGCGCTGGGCGGGCCCGGGGGGGGCTACCCGCATCCCTGGACGGGGCAGACCAGGCCGC
>JAIRTY010000492.1 GCA_031254715.1 Nocardiopsaceae bacterium
CTCGACCGGCCGGCCCTGCTGGCGAACCGGGTCTGCTACCGGCTGCTGGCCGCGCGGCTCAGCGGCGGCGCCACCGAAGGCGCGGGCGGCGGCCTCGAAGGCGGAGGCGGCGCCGCCGAAGGCGGAGGCGGCGGCCTCGAAGGCGCGGGCGGCGCCAGCGGCGGCGGCCAGCCCGGGCTGGAATTCGGGTGCTGCCGCTACTTCGACGCCGTCAGCCTGGGGCACGCGGTGGCGCACGAGCTGGCGGCTGCCTGGCACGCTGCGCCCGGCCCGGTGGGGCTGGCCGGCCTGCCGCTGCGGGCCGCCGCCGGCGACCCGTGCGACCTGCCGCGGCGGGCCGCGATCACGGCCGTCTGCACGCTCACGCTGCGCCGTGAGCCGGGCGGCGGGGCATCGTTCGTGCTGCACTGGCGGGACCCGGCCCGGGTGAACCACGCCGGGGGGATGTACCAGGTGATGCCGGCCGGGATCTTCCAGCCGGTGACCGGCACGGCCGCGGCCGTGCGGGCCGACCTGAGCCTGTGGCGGGGCATGGCGCGCGAGTTCAGCGAGGAATTCCTCGGCACGTCCGAGGACTACCCGCTGGCCGGCGGCTGCCTCGACTACCAGGGCTGGCCGTTCTACCGGGAGCTGACGGCCGCGCGCGAGACGGGCGCGCTGCGGGTGTGGTGCGTGGGCCTGGGAACGGACCCGCTCACCCTGGCCACCGACGTCCTGACGGTCGCGGTGCTCGACGGGCACACGTTCGACGCCCTGCTGGGCGGCATGGTCGCCGCCAACGCGGAGGGCCGCGTGGTCACGGAGGGCGGGACCGCGGCGATCCCGTTCACGGCCGCCACGGTGGCCCGGTTCACCGGCGACGGCGAGCCGGTGCAGCCCGCCGGGGCTGCCGTGCTCCGGCTAGCCTGGCAGCACCGCCGCCGCCTGCTGGGATAGGTCAGGCCCGGGCCCAGGCGGGCCGGGGATCTCCCGCTCCAGCGCCTGCCCGGCGACCGGGACGCCGAGCTGCAGTACCAGCCAGATCCGCGCGGGGTCGGCCAGCAGCCCGGGCGCCGCGAGCGGATCGCCATCGACGATCAGCAGGTCGGCGAGCTTGCCTTCCTCGACCGTGCCGACGTGCCCGGCCAGGCCCAGCGCCTGCGCCGCGGTGCTCGTGGCGGCCACCAGGGCCTGGACGGGGGTCAGCCCGTGGAAGATCATCCGCTGGATCTCCAGCCCGGCGCAGACCTCCTTGTCGCTGCCCAGCGCGATCTTGACCCCGGCGTCCCTGGCCGCCCGCATCGAGGCCGTTCCGTTCTTCAAATTGATATCGGCCAGCTCGACCAGGGCGGGCGGCATCTCGGGCGCCCGCTGCGCCGTGGCGGGATCGATGACCTCGCCCAAGCCTGCCATCCAGTAGTAGCCCGACAGCGTGGGGACGAGCACCTGCCCGTTTCCGGCCATCGCGTCCAGCAGGTCGGGCCGCTGATGCAGGAAGATGCCGTGCTCGATGGTGTCCGCGCCGCTGGTGATCGCCGCCTCGCTGCCGGCGTTCCCTTCCGCATGCGCGCACAGCCGGTAGCCCATCCGGTGCGCCTCGTCGGCAACCGCGGCCAGCTCGGCGGCGGTGAGCTGGAGCGGGTCGGGGTCTTCCAGCTCGTTCGACCGGGCGCCGGTGGTCATCACCTTGATGAAGTCGGCCCCCGCCCTGATCTGCTCGCGAACCGCCCGCCGCATGTCGTCGGGCCCGTCCGCCTCGCGATACATGGTGCCGTAGAACCGGCCGCCGGGCGCCGTGACCGAGATGATCTTCCCGCAGGTCAGCAGCCGAGGGCCGCGGAACGCGCCGTAGCGCATGGCCTGCCGGGCCTCCTGCGGCAGCTCCGCCTGGGCGCCGGTGAACCTGACGGTGGTGACGCCCATGCGCAGGAACTCGCGCAGCTCGGCCTGCAGGAAGTGGGCCGGGGTCCCGGGCAGGAACGGCTCGGCCCCGCGCGGTGTCCGCGGGGTCTCGCTCATGATGTGCGTGTGCGCCTCGACCAGGCCGGGCATGATCGTCCGCTGCCCGACGTCCAGCGGCCGGGCGCCCTCCGGGCACGGCTCGGACGCGCGGCCGACCCGGCGGATCACCCCGTCCTCAACCAGGACCGCGGCGTCGTCACGCACCTGGCCGCCGGTGCCGTCGAACAGCCGGGCTCCGGTCAGCCACAACCGCCCCTGGCCCGGCGCGGGAGCGGCGATCAGGGCCGGGAACCGATGGGGCACCCCAGCATTGTGGGCATATGCGGAGAATCAGCGCCAGACCTGGACGCCGGTCAGATCTGACCGGTGTAGAAGCCGTGCCGGGCCAGCGGCTCGATCAGCTGAGCCTCCTCGTAGGAGAGGTGGGACAGCATGGTGTCGGTGAGCAGGTCAGCCGCCTGCTGCAGGCCGCTGAAGTCGCCCGGATGACGGAGCAGTTCCACGAGCGCCCGGTCAAGGTCGTCCAGGACGTGGTGGATGATCTTGTGCTCGTCCGCCAGCCGGCCGAGCACGGGCTCCAGCCCGGGTTCGCGGGCCCGCAGGTGCGGGAAGATCGCCTCGTCCTCCAGCGTGTGGTGCCCGGTCACGATCCGGCAGTAGGACGCGCAGTAGGCCCCGAGCGTCCAGTCGTTCTGCCGCACTGTCAGCTCGTTGATCGCCGACCGCGCCCCCGCCGCGTCCGTGGTGCCCTCGCGGACCTGCGCGATCAGGTCCCGGATCTGCTCGAGTTCGGACCGCAGATGGTCGTGGATCTCGATCAGATGGGAACCGATCGCTCGCCCCAGCGGGGTGTACTCGGTGCCGGGTGGCGGCTCCGGTGCGGCCGGCCGGGTGGACTCGTCCCAGGGCCTGGTGCCGCTCAGCCGTTCGCCCTTGTCCGGGGTGGGCGTCAGGCCAAGAGCCTCCGGCACCGTGGCCGCCCCGGAGCCGGCGGCCCCCGCCGCGCCGGACGCGGTGCCGGCGGCGGTGTCGCTCCCGGCGGCGGTGCCGATGGCGGTGGCGGTCTCGCTTCCGGCGGTCTCGCTCCCCACGGCAGTGCCGGTCCCGGCGGCGGTGCCGGGGACGTCGCCGGTGGCACTCGCGTCGCCGGCGGGCCCGCCGGGTGGCTGGCTGCGCCCGGCCGCCACCAGTTCCCGCACCGCGGGCACGATCTCCCGCCCGAACGTCTGGATCATGGCCGGATCGTCGCTGGCCAGGATGAACCCGCTGAGGCCGTCGCGGAGCGCGAGCTCGGCCAGGTTCTCGGCCCAGTGCCCCGGCGGGCCATGCAGGAACCCGGTGGCCCGGCGGCTGATCGTGCCCGAGACGTTGACCAGCCGGATGATGTCGGCCGGGCGCCGCCCGGCGGCCTCGGCCGCCTCGTCGATGGCCGCGTTGCCTGGTGCAAGGCCCGACGGCTCCAGGTAGCCGAGCGAGGGCAGCCAGCCGTCCGCCACCCGGCCGGTGAGCGCCAGCATCCGGGGCCCGTAGGCGCCCAGCCAGATGCCGATCCCATGGGCTGGAGCGGGGCCCCGCTTGGCGCCGTTCACCTGGTAGAACTCCCCGTCCACGCGAAGCACGCCGGGCTCGTCCTGGCGCCAGATCGCACGGATGATCTCGATCGCCTCCGACAGCGCCTGGACCGCCTGGCCCGGACGCAGGCGGCGGCCGCCCATCGCCTCGATCGCGTCCCAGAACGCGCCCGCTCCCAGTCCGAGTTCCACCCGGCCGCCGGTCAGCAGGTCAAGGCTGGCCGCGCTGCGGGCGACCACGGCGGGCTGTCGCAGCGGCAGGTTGAGCACGTTCGCTGCCAGCCGGACCCGGCTGGTGCGGGCGGCGGCGTAACTGAGCAGCGTCCAGGTGTCGAGGAAGCGCGGCTGGTAGGGATGGTCCTGGAAGGTGACCAGGTCAAGGCCGGACCGCTCGGCCAGCTGCGCGAGGCCGACCGATTGCTGCGGCGACTGATTGCCGGGCGTCAGGAAGCTGCCGAACTGCAGGTCATGTCCGTAGTCAGGCACCGATCCGCTGCCTCATCCTGTGTCCTCGAAGGTAATTGAACAATCAACTATATCTCGGAGCAGGCGCACGGTATTCCGCGGCGAGCGCCCGCTGCGCCCGCTGTCAGCGTGGCAGGACATGCGGATTCAGGATGCCGGCCGGGTCGAAGGCGGACCTGATCCTGGCGAAAAGGGCCCGCTCGGCAGCCGACCGGGCCAGCGGCAGCCATGCCGCCTTCAGGGCGCCGATGCCATGCTCGGCCGAAATGGACCCGCCCAGCGAGGCGACGAGCTCGAACACCGCTTGCTGGTGGCGGCCGTCGGCCGGGCCCGCCGGGACCACGTTCACGTGCAGGTTGCCGTCCGCGACGTGCCCGTAGGCGAGGACGACCGCGTCGCCATCCACGGCCGCGACGGCTCCGGCCACCTCGCTGGCCAGCCGCACCCAGGCGGCCGCTGGCACGGACACGTCCAGCTTGAGCACGGAGCCGAGGAAACCGGCCGCCTCCGGGTACCGTTCCCGGCAGGCCCACAGCCGGGCCCGGTCGGGCGCGGACGTGCCGACCGCCGCCGGCAGGTCACCCGCCACCGCGGCCAGGTCCTCGGCCGCGTCCGGCCCGCCCGCTTCCAGCAGCAGGTACCCCGGTGCCGGGGGCGACAACGGCGGCGCCACCCCGGCATGCTCTGCCAGCACCGCCAGCCCCGCGTGGCCGAAGAACTCCGCCGACAGCAGCCCCGGCACCTCCCGCACCGCCTGCCGGGCCAGCGCGTGCGCCTCGCCGGGGCCGCCCACCCCGGCGATCACCGTCACCAGCCCGGCCGGCCGTGGCACCAGTTGCAGCCGGGCCGCGGTCACCACGGCCAGGGTGCCCTCGGAGCCGGCCAGCAGGCCCGGGTAGTCGTAGCCGGTGTTGTCCTTGATCAGCCCGGCGAGGTGCGTCAGCACGGTGCCGTCTGCCAGCACCGCCTCGATCCCGCGCAGCTGTGCCCGCATCGGGCCGTAGCGCAGCACCCGGAGCCCGCCAGCGTTGGTGGCCACCGCCACGCCCACGGTGGCGCTGCTCCGGCTGGCGATCAGCACGCCGAAGTCCAGCCCGGTGCCTCCCTCCGGCCCCGCGCCCGCGCCCGGCCCCAC
>JAIRTY010000571.1 GCA_031254715.1 Nocardiopsaceae bacterium
CCGAGGTCGGGACCAGCGAGAGCACCGAGCCCAGCGTGGAGGGCGAGAGCTGGTCGAGGATCGGCGACAGGTTCGGCGCCGGCAGGTTGGCGAGCGCACCAACGGGCAGCGCGCTCAGAGTGCTCGTCGGCAGCATCGACTCTGCCTGGGCGCTCATCTGCGTCATGACCGCGGTCAGCTGGCTGGTCGGGAGCTGCGACAGCAGCTGCGCCATCACCTGCTGGCCCTGGGCGGCCAGGGTGGCCACCGGGATGGTGGCGAGCACCTTCGCCGGAATGTTGGCGAGGCCGTCAACCACCGGCAGCGCCGGGAGGCGCAGCAGCAGCGCGCAGTAGTCGGCCACGTTGGCCTTGCTCTCGACGGTCGAGACGAGCTGCGTGAGCGCCGGGTTGTTCAGCACCTGGCCGAGCACGGGGTTGGCCAGCGCCGTCTGCAGGCCGGACTCGCTCAGTGCCTGGCTGGCGCCCGCCTGCAGGCCGTCCTTGATGTTGGCCACCTGGGTGGCGGCGACGGTGCAGAGGTGCGCCATTCCCTTGGCGCCCGACGCAGTCCCAGTACCGTTCAGGTTGCTGGACGCGCCGGCGTGAAGGCCGCCAGATGCGGACACGCTGCTGCCATTGCTGCTCACGTGGAGGCCGGCGCCGCCACCGCCTCCGGCGCTGAAAGCTCCGGTGCTGGCGGCGATGGCCACGCCACCGCCGGCGCACAGGGCAATCGCGCCGGCGAGGGCCTTGGTAGTCAAAAGCTTCGCGAGCGGGGACTTGGGAATCATCTGTCCTCTCCGGGATTCGGTAACGGAAGCGAGATGCCCCGAGTGAAAGGCGGTCACCGCCGGCTCCTCGCCCGCCAGCTCTCCAGCCTGTCCCGGCGCCGCGGCAGCGGCTAGCAGGCGGGCCAGCGGGTCCGGGGCGGCGCCCGCCGCGGCTGGCCCGTCACTGAGCAGCCGTTCGGCGGCACCCCGGTTCATCCGGTGGGATCGGCGTGTGGTCATCTCACGTCCTCCAGCGCCAAACCCCGTCGCGATGTCACCATCACCGCCGGCACTTTTTCCGCTCCCTCCCTCATCCCGGCTCCGCTGCTGGTCACAAGGCGCTCCCCGGTTCCGGTGCCGGGAGCCGGACGCGGTCGTCACCGCCGGGAGCGGCTTTGCCTTCCCGCTCCAACTCCTCGGAGAGCTTGCGCAGTCCCCGGTAGGCTGCGGTCCGCACGGCGCCGGCGCGCTTCCCCAGCACGCTCCCGGCCGCCTTCGCATCCAGGCCGACCACCACCCGCAGCAGCACCGCCTCGGCCTGGTCCCTTGGCAGCGTGGCGATCAGCTGGATGGCCCGGTCGGTGGCCACCGAGTCGAGCGCCCTGGCCGCTGTGTCGTCGCCGGCCGCGAGCTGAGTAAGTTCCTCGGCCGTCACGGAGGCGGACTGCGGGCGCCTGCTGGCCCGGCGGCGGTGGTCGGAGGCCCGGTTCCTGGCGATAGTGGCGACCCAGCCCCGGAACGCGTCCAGGTCTCCGGAGAACCCGCCGAGGTCCCTGGACACCTGCAGCCAGGTCTCCGAGGCGACGTCCTCGGCGTCATCGCCGACCAGTACGTGCAGGTACCGCAGGACGCGAGGCTGAACGTCCCGGTAGAGCAGCCGGAAGGCCGCCTCGTCCCCGGTCTGCGCCTGGCCCACGGCCGCCGAGAGGTCAGGGGCCCCAGACGCGATGAGGTCGGGTTCGGGGTCGTGTGCCCCGTCGTCCACCCGTACGGCGCCGGTCAGTCCGATGTCGTCGATGTCGCTCTCCGCCGCGCTGGATATGGCCGTATCTACCGATCGGTCCACCCGGGACATCATGGAACACGGAGTAGATCAAGATAGCCGGGACGGTGACATGTCCGCAAAGGTCCGTCTTGTCACGTTTAGTGCCGGACGGATCACTACCTGCGCTTGCGCCACCAGCCGGGGTTGCGGCCGGGCCGGCGGACCGGCGCGAGGGCCGGAATATGAGGGATCATGCCAGGAAACCCGGTGCCTGAAGTCCGGGCTGGCGAAGGAGGGTCATGGCTGACCGCAGCGTCCCCGGTGTGGAAGACGTCCCCCGGCTGGCCCGGTGGCTGGCTGACAGCGGCGTGCCGGGCGGCGGGCTCCCTGCCGTCACGATGATCGCTGGCGGCCGCTCCAACCTCACCTACCTGCTCGAGTTCCCGCCTGCCGGGGCTGGTGACGGGCAGCGGCCCGCGGGGCCCGGGGCCGGGCCGGAGCCGGCCGCCCTGCTGGTGCTGCGCCGCCCGCCGCTCGGCCACGTCCTGCCGACCGCTCATGACATGGCGCGCGAATACCGGGTGCTGTCCGCGCTGCACGGCACGGCTGTCCCGGTGCCGCGGCCGCTGGCGCTGTGCCAGGACCCGGCGGTGATCGGGGCCCCGTTCTATGTCATGGAGCATGTCCCCGGGCAGGTGCTGCGCAGCCGCGAGGATGCGGAGCGGGTCACCCCGGCGCAGGCGGGCGCCATCTCGGAACTGTTCGTGCAGATGCTGGCCGCGATCCACGGGCTGGACGTGCAGGCCGCAGGGCTGGCGGGATTCGGCCGCCCGGCTGGCTACCTCACCCGGCAGCTGGCCCGGTGGCAGCGGCAGTGGGAGCTGTCGGTCACGCGGGAGGTGCCCGGCTACGCCGAGCTGGTCGCCCGGCTGACGGACCGGCTCCCGCCCGACGCCGGGGCGGGCGCCCACGGCGGCGCCGGAGTGCTGGTGCACGGCGACTTCCGGCTGGACAACATGCTGCTCATGACGGCTCCGCGGCCGCAGATCGCGGCCGTGCTCGACTGGGAGATGTCGACCCTTGGCGATCCGCTCGCCGACCTCGGGCTGACCCTCGTGTACTGGTCCGAGCCAGGTGAGGAAACCCTGCCCGCTTTCACCGCCGGGGCCTCAGCGACCACGGCCCCTGGGTTCGGCCGCCGCGACCAGCTCGCGGCCAGGTATGCCGCGCTGACCGGCCGTGACCTGGCCCGGCTCGGTTACTACACCGCGTTCGGATGCTTCAAGCTGGCGGTGGTGATGGAAGGCATCCACGCGCGGTTCCTGCAGGGCAAGACCGTGGGCGAAGGATTCGAACGGGAGGGCACGGCGGTACCGTCGCTGATCGAGCGGGCGCACCGGATGCTGGACTCGGATGGCTGAGTGCCGCTGGCGGCCGGCATCCCCGGGAACCGGGGGCGGCGGTGAGGGAGAAAAAATGAGGCCCGGCGCCCCGCTCTCGCCGGGCCTCATATGAGAGACGCGCTACCCCGAAACCGGGTTCACACGATCCGGAATGTTTGAGCAAGATCTTTTTCGGGGGGCGCCGCGCGAGGTCAACAGCCGGCCGGCCCGGGGGCGGGACGCCTGCGCAGGGGGAGAGGAACGCCGGCCGGGTATCGAGCGGGGCCGGCGGGGCTGCCGGGGAATGCGCCGGGCTGGACGGCCTAGCCGCTGGGACACGCGGGCTGGCACAGGCGGCGCGCAATCGCGCTGAAGAACAGCTTCCCGATCTGCCCGGGACTGGTGATCGCCGACGCCTGGCCCCCGGTGACCGCCGCGATCTGCTGCAGCGCCCGGAGGTTGCCGTGCTGGCCCACCATGATCGCCACGATCTCGACCGGGCGCTGCGCGTCCTGCAGGTTGCGCAGCTCACGGACGAGGGTCCGGGCCGGGATGTCACCCGGGTCCGAGTCGACCCCGGCGGTCATCACGACCACCGCGTTGACGTACCTGGGCTGGTAGCTGCCGAGCACCTGGCGGTAGGCCGCCAGGATCGCGCGGTAGAGCGCTGCCGGGGCCCGCCTGGTGGTCCCGCGCTGGGTCAGCTGCTGGATCTGCTGGTGCCGCGTGACCAGCCCCAGCGAGCTGGGGAGCGGGCCGATGCTGACGAGCTGCTTGTACGGGAGGCTGCCGGTCAGGTGGCTGGCGAACGCCCACAGCCCCATCTGGGTGCTGTCGGGGAATCTCGCCAGGCCGTTGGCTGCCGCCTGCTTGAGCTCACTGTCCAGGGACGGGCCGCCGGGCCGGGCCGGGACCGCCGTGGCCGACGACACGTCGAGCAGCACCAGGTCGCGCGCGCCCAGCCCGAGCTTGGCCCATGCCCGCAGCAGGCTGGCCGCCTGGCCGGGGCCGGGCTGCGGCAGTTGCGCCGGGGCGCGGGACGTCAGCCCGTCCGCGGCCGGCCTGCTCGCCGCGGTGCCGTCGGAGCCGCGGAACCCCTCGTAGCGCAGGTATGAGGTGGCATACGAGGAGGTGAGAAGCTGGCCGAACTGCTCGGCCGCGGTCAGGGCTGACTGCTGGTCGCCGGCCGCGGTCAGCGCGTAGGGGTAGTCGAGATCCGCGGTTCCCTGGTCCGGGTAGCGCACCGCCAGCGGCTGCTGCGGATGCGCCCGGTCGTACCGGACGACGGACTGCTCCGAGGTGACCGTGACCGGTTCCGACCTGGCCGTGGCCGGGCTGCCGGCCGAGACCTGGCCGGGGGTGGCCAGCGAGTGCAGCACCACGGAGCTGTCGGTCGTGGGCATGACCTGCGCATTGAAGGTGAAGGCCGCCAGCCCGAGCCGGCCCTGCTGGCCGGTGCCCAGCAGCCGCCGCATCGCCATCAGCGCCGCCAGCCCGGTACCGCTCTGCGACGGGTCGGGGATGCGCACGTGCAGCCCCAGCGCGCGGGACGGGCCGCCAGCGGCCTGCGGCAGCAGGAACCGCCAGCCGACCGAGGTCCCGTAGGCGGGCAGCCGGGCGGCGGCCTGCCTGGGCATGGCGATCATCAGCGGGGTCGACGCCACGTTGATCCCGGTCGGCTGCACCTGCCGGGCGCCGGCGACCGTGCTGCGCGCGATGTCGAGCCACAGGCTGGAATCGGGGATCCAGGCGTCCGGCGTCCGGCTCCCGGCCGCGCCGCTGCCAGGGCTGGCGCCGCTGAGACCGGGGCTGGCGGCGCCGGTACCGGGGCTGGCACTGCTGG
>JAIRTY010000586.1 GCA_031254715.1 Nocardiopsaceae bacterium
CGCTGGACAGGACTTCATCGAATGCTTCCAGGGCGTCCTCGGGCCGGCCGAGTTCCGATAGCGCTGCTCCGCGCAGGAGCAGGGCGTCGATGTTACCGGGGAAACGGCTGAGGAACTCATCGGCGGCCGACAGCGCCTCCTGGTGCCGGCCGAGCCCTGACAAGGCGATGGCACGCCGGTAGTCAGCGTCGGTCTGCCCGGGCATCAGCGCGCACACATGGCCGAAGTCGGCTAGCGCTTGTTCGTGGCGGCCGAGCCGGGCCAGCTGGATACCCCGCTGGTAGTACGCCTCAGCATGGCCGGGTGCCAGTTCGATCACCTGGTTCAGTGCCTCAAGGGCCTTGCCAGGGTCCCCTAGGCGGGCAAGCCTGGCCGCCTCCTGGTAGTAGCGGGCGGCCCGCCGCTCGCGCATGCCCGACAGAAAGCTCATGGCGATCTGGAACCTCCTGGGGAGGGGCTGGTGTCCGATGATGCGTCAGCCGGGCGTGCACCGGGGGGCGAGACCGCACGGACTGTCAGTACCAGGAGAAGCCGCCAGAGCGCGCGGGCGGGCAGGGGCGTGAGCGTGACGGTGCCGGTACCGTCCGTCGGCCTGGCCCCGCGTGTGCCTTCGCTGCCGGTGGCCAGCATCCACACGCCAGTTGCGGCGGAATCAAGCAGGAGGAGGTGGTCTCCGGCCGGCTCGGCGGTGACGGCCCACATCTGCAGGGGCTGGTCCCACAGCCGCGTAATGTCCGGGTCATCGCGCGGCGGCGGCACGGCTGGGTCGGTAACCCGCCGCAGCAGGGGGGATAGCGGCAGCTGGCACGGATGGCCCGGGGGTGTCTGCGGCCTGGAGCCCAGCCAGTGCAGGGCATCGACTGGCACCCAGCCGGGGGTGACCAGCTGAAGGGTGTAGTGGCTCAGGGTCAGCGGCTGGCGCCCGGCTACGTCGTGCGGTGTGTTGCCGGGTGCGATCGCGGGGCTTGACTGGGCCAGGACAACAGCGTGTTCCTGGCCGAGCCAGCTCTTCCAGGCGCGTACCGACTGGCCTGCTGCCACCTCGATCTCCAGGTGTGCGTTCGACCAGCGCACCGTATCCAGGAAGGCTTTGCCCCCGGCGTGCATGTTTCCGCTGGCGTCGGCCAGTCCGGCCTGGGCGAGCTGCTCGAGCTCGGGGTGCAGCTGGCCGTCGGCCGGTTCCGCCGGCTGTGGGGTGGCCGCTAGGTCCCGGATGAGGCGCAGCCCGGCTTCGGTGATCACCGGCGGTTCACGCTGTGCGGTGGCTTCGCGCAGCGCCTGGAACCGATCCCGCCGCTGCGTGCCGCTCAGCCGGGAAGGATCTCCGGGTTGGGCGTTCACCCGGCACTCCCCCGGTCAAGGCCGCGGGCCGGGATCATCCCGGCCGCGGCCTGCTCGAACACTTCGGCTAGATCGAGGTAGTCCTCCACCTGGCAACTGGCGGTCAGCGTGGTGGCGACGCCGCCGGCCACGGTCCACCAGTGTTCGGTGGCCAGGGCATAGGTGCCGTCCCGGTGCCCGCACAGCACCCGGCAGCCCTCATGCCCGCCCACGGTGATGTCGTCGATGGCGATCACGTGAAAGCCGGTCAGCATCCGCTGCATGCCTGTGATCGAGGAGGCCGTGTAGGCGGCCAGGCCCGCCACCTCGGGCGGGATCTGCTCGATGGTCACCACAATATTGGGCCGGAAACCCGGAGCCTGTCCTGGTGCGGGCGGGCTGACCAGCACGACCGGGGCGCCGGCGTCCAGTTCTGGCTGCCAGCCCGGCGGCACCGGCACCCGTGCCCCGCTCGCGGGATGCGTCACCGAAGTCCAGGCGGGCGCGGTCATCGCGGTGCCCTCGGATGCGGCCGGGACTTCCGGTACCAGGCCGGCAGGAACCGCTGCGGCGTCCGCAGCAGGAACACCAGCCCGCAGCCGAACATCACCAGCCCGGGCAGGCCGAGCACCACCGCCGATATCCCGGCGGCGGCGCTTCCCGCGGCCGAGATCAGCCAGAACAGGCCCAGCAGCATCCCGCCCGCGCACATCCAGGCCAGCCCGAAAGGAAAGTACGGGAACGCCGACCCGTACGGGCCTGCCGTCCAGCGCCGCCACCTCCCGGTGTAGGCGAGCCAGCCGGGAACCCCCAGCACCGCGGCTGCCACCAGCAGGACCAGCCCGCCTGCCGGAGCAAGGGATGCCGCGTGCGCGGCATGCGCCGCGTGCGCGGTCACAGTCCCAGATCGTTCCATACCGATTTTCCCGCGTCCCAGACCGAATGCCCGACCGCGCGCCCGACCGCACTGCCGGCGAACCCGCCCACGACACCGCCGACCAGCCCGCCGACCACACCCCCCACCACGGTGCCAGGACCAGGGAAGATCGAGCCGATGGCCGCCCCGGCCGTGGCCCCGCCCTCGGCGCCGACCTCAGCCCCGGCCCAGGCGCCGGCCACAGTGGACCCGCCCACCACCGTGGTCTGCCCGGCAGCATCGGCGACCCGCTGTGGTGTCGACCAGGTGGGGTGGAGTGACTGATCGTCTTGCCAGGTCTGGTCCCACTGGCTGTACAAAGTCAGCCCGGAGCCGGCCACGAACAGGCCCCTGCTGCCGTACCTGGCCCACCCCGGGACGTTGACCGGGTCGGCCCGGAGCCCGGCACCGACACCGGTCTTCCACCCGGCGCCCAGATTCTCGGGGGGCAGCGGGACCCGCGGGTCCGCGCCCGGCGTCCCGGAAGGAACTAGCAGGCCGCTGTCTGTCTCCGCCCACTGCTTTCCCAGGGCAGTGATCTCCTGGGTCACCGGCAGCCTGTCGGCTCGCGGGATGACCGGCCAGGGTGTCCCGGGAGTCCCGGGAAGCATCGTGCGGTACCCCATGCCGTACTTCGAGAACAAGTACCCGGCCGCCCCGAAATACAGGGCGCCCTGTTCGTCCGACGTCAGGTGCCCGGCACTGTCGGGGACCAGGTTGCTCCAGTCCGGGATCAGCCGGCCCGGCTCCCAGTAGTGCAGTAAATCCTGATGCTCGATCGCCGCGGCAAGCCCGTTCATCGTCGTACTGGCGTTAGGCGCGCTTTGCAGCAGCGCTGCGACCGGCCCGGGATCACGTGCCGCGACGGCGGCCAGCCCGTCGGCGAGCTGTTTGCTCTGAGCATCGGAAAGCCCGCCGAGGTTATACGCAGCCGCCAGCGACGTCCCGTACGTGGACAGCAGCTTGCTATCGGGCTCGGTGAGGTAATTGCGGTCCGAGGCGGCCAGCATGGCGGCCAGGTTGCCAGCGGCGGCCGCGACACCGGGCTGAGACCAGAAGCCTGCAAGCCACTGCTTGTCGGACTGATGATCGGTGAGGTCCAGCTCGAGGGCGGTCAACTGGGCGCGGTCGCCGCTGTGTTCAGCCGCGACGAACTGCCGTGCCTGCAGCTGGGCGTCTTCCTTGTCGACCTCGGCCATGTCCCACGGAATGTGGGCCCGGCCGCCGCCGGCCACGTCGATATTGGCGGCCTGCGCCAGCCAGGCCTGAGCCAGGTCCGACCGGGCACGCGTGTCCGCGGCGTCCTGCACCGACCGTGCCTGCGCCCGCCGCAGCGGCGCCAGGCCCCCCGGCGCGCCAACGCCCGAACTCCCGTACTGCTCGAGCGTGTTCACGATGATGGGCACGTTATGCGCGAGCACGTCACGCAGGTCCTCCAGCGCCGCCGCAGCCTTATCAAGCCGGTCAGGATCGACCCCGACCTCATCCCCGGCCACCGCGCTCACCCCACTTCCAGCGCTCGCTCTGCCTCGCCGCGATCACCGGCACGCTGCCTGCCCTGAGCGCGGCGGATGAACTGCCCAGTGTAACTACAGCCGACCGACAGCGTTGCTCGCATTCCGACCCGGCCAGGGCATCACGCTGAGCGTGGGCACGTCCCGTAGCTGGTCTTCGTGACCGACAGCCCATGCGTGATCGCTCTGACAGGGTCATCAAAGGGCCCGGCGCGAGGCCCGGTTCACGGGGCCTGGGCCCTGGCGGTCGCCTCCGCCACGCCTCGGTTGGCCAGGGCGTCGGCGCGCTCGGTGCCGGGATCGCCGACACGGGCCTTGACCCAGATCCACTCCACCTCGTGCCGCTGCGCGGCCTCGTCCAGGCGCCGCCAGAGGTCCTCGTTCTCGACCGTTCCTGCGTGGCGTCGCTGAAAGCCCCCTGGAGTCGGTGGAGCGGGGTGGTGACGTCGAAGGCGACCCGTAACGAGATAACGCCGCCGTACCAGGCGAGTCATGCTCGGCGGCCTTGCTCGTGAGCCTCGTCAGGCCGCTTTGATTCTCCCTTGCCCACCCTAGTCG
>JAIRTY010000515.1 GCA_031254715.1 Nocardiopsaceae bacterium
GGTCCCCGGTGGCGCCGGTGTAGGACGGGTCGCCGAGGAACACCACCCGCGCCCGCGGGTGCGCGGCCAGCGCGCGGGCCACCGTGTCCGCCGGCACCGCCAGCGGGAGCCCGGATCCGGGGTCGATTTCCGGCCGGACCCACACCGGCCGCAGCCCGGCCAGCACCAGCCCGAGCAGCAGCGACCGGTGCAGCGTCCGGGTGACGATGACCTCGTCCCCCGGCGCGGCCGCCGCCATCGCCAGTGCCTGGTTGCCGTGGGTGGACCCGGCGACCGAGAACCGGCACCAGTCAGCGCCCCAGGCCTGCGCCGCCAGCCGCTCGCCCTCGGCCCGGATCGAGTCGCCGCGCTTGATCGAGTCGAGCCCGCCGTACAGCGGCACGTCCCCGGCCACGACCGCGCCGGTCAGGTCCGCCCGCTGCTTGTGCCCGGGCACGCTCATCGGCGTGAGCGCGGGAACCCGGGCGGGGTCGGTGAACCGCAGCCAGGCATCGAGCAGCGGCGCATCCGCCCGCAACCCGCGCGGATCGCGCGGATCGGCCGGAACTGGGCTGTTCACCCGCCCAGTGTGCCCGATGCCGCAGGCCCGGTGGCTTGCCCGGGTGATGGAAGATTGAGGCGGGGCAACTCAGCCACCGAGGGCGGCAACGGGAGGGGCATCATGGGGTCTTTCTTCGGGATCTTGTCGGCGGGACCGTTCTTCTTCGTCAGCGCCTGGCTGCTGATGCTGTTCGGCGGGATCGTGAGCGCCGATGTCGGGATCCACCCGTTCGGCTACGTCACCTCGATGGTGGTCACGATCGGGCTCTGGCTGACGCTGGCGCCGGCCGTCGGCTCCATCGCGCGCGGCGTCAGGGGCGGGGGCAAGGCCAGGCAGTCCTGACCCGCACCGGGTCAGCCGGGCGGCGGCGGAGCGCCGCGGAACAGCACCCGGTCGAGCCGGATGGCCGCGTAGCCCAGGGCTGACAGCGCGCAGACGATCAGCAGGTCGGTCACCGGCAGCGGCCTGGTGTGCAGCAGTTGCTGCAGGAACGGCAGATAGACGCCAGCGAACTGCAAGGCCAGCGCGGCGATCACCGCGGCCGGCAGCAGCGGGTTGGCGCGGCTGCCCGGCAGCGCCCTGGATCCCAGCGCGACCGCGAGCTGGGTGCTGCCCAGCGCGAAGAACGCCATGCTCTGCCACGGCCGGCCGGTGGCGTGACCCCAGACCGCTACGGCCAGCGTGACCGCGGCCACCACCAGCCCGACCCGGGCGATCCGCTGCCACAGCCCGGCCCCGAGCACGCTCTCGGCGGGCGGCCGCGGCGGCCGCTTCATCACCCCCGGCTCGGCCGGCTCGCTGCCCAGCGCCACCCCCGGCAGGCCATGGGTGAGCAGGTTCACCCACAGGATCTGCGCGGGCAGCAGCGGCAGCGCCAGCCCGAACCCGGGCCCGGCCAGCATCACCGCGATCTCGGCGGCGCCCCCCGACAGCCCGTACAGCAGGAACCGGCGGATGTTGGCGTACACCCGGCGGCCCTCCTCGGCCGCGGCCACCACCGTGCCCAGCTCGTCGTCGGCCAGCACCAGGTCGGCGGCCTGCCGGGCGACCTCGGTGCCGCGCCTGCCCATCGCCACCCCGATGTCGCTGCGTCGCAGCGCTGGCCCGTCGTTCACCCCGTCGCCGGTCATCGCCACCACGTCCCCGGCCCCGCGCCGGGCCTCGATGATGTCGAGCTTCTGCTCGGGGGTCGCCCGCGCGTACACCCTGGCAGGCCGATCGGCGTGGCCCTCGCGGCAGTCCACCACCTCCCCGCCGGGCGGGATGATGCCGAGCTCGGCGGCGATGGCGCGGGCGGTGGCCGGGTGGTCGCCGGTGATGAGCACCGGCTCGATGCCGGCGGCCTGGCAGGCGGCGATGGTGCCGGCCGCCGCCTGCCGCGGCGGGTCGAGGATGGCGACTAGGCCCAGCAGCCGCAGCCCCGTGCCCAGCTCGGCCGGGGGCGCCGGCGCCGGGCGGTCGGCACTGGCCACGGCCAGCACCCGGAACCCCTCGGCGGCGAGGCGCTCCGCCCGCGCCGCGGCCTGGCTGGCCAGCCCGTCGCCGCCGGCCAGCACCGGCGGGCGCAGCATCACCTCGGGCGCCCCCTTGGCCAGCACCCGGACCCCGCCGCCGGTCAGGGCGTGCTCGGTGACCATTCGCTTCCGTTCGCTATCGAACGGGACTTCCGTGGTGCGCGGCATGGCGGCCGCCAGCCGGGCCGGATCCAGCCCGGCCTTGACCGCCGCTGCCAGCAGGGCTGCCTCGGTCGGGTCGCCTACGCTCACCCACTCGCCGGCCTCGCCGGGACGGATCGCCGCGTCGTTGCACAGCGCCGCGGCCTCGAGCAGCTCGGTGAGGTCGGGTGCGGCCCCGGGGAGCAGCCGGCTCCCGTTCCGGATGATGTCCCCCTCCGGGGCGTAACCGGTGCCCGTGACCTCGGCCTCGCCGGCCGGGGTCCACAGCCGGCGGGCCACCATCGTCCCCTCGGTCAGGGTCCCGGTCTTGTCGGTGCCCAGCACGGTCACCGAGCCGAGCGTCTCCACCGCCGGCAGCCGCCGGATGAGCGCGTGCCTGGCCGCCATCCGCCGCGCGCCCAGCGCCAGCGCGAGCGTCACCACCGCCGGCAGCGATTCCGGCACGGCCGCCACCACCAGGCTGATCGCGGTGATGATCATCAGCTCCAGCGACTGCCCGCGGGCCAGTCCCAGCGCCAGCACGATCGCGCACAGCGCCACCGCCGCCACCGCCAGCGCCCGGCCGACGCCGGCCAGCCGCCGCTGCAGCGGGGTCAGCCCGGCGGGCGGGGACAGCAGCGCCGCCACCCGCCCCATGGCGCTGGCCTCTCCGGTGGCGGTGGTGACCGCCTGGCCCCGCCCCCGGACCACCACCGTGCCGGCCGACACCGGGTCGCCCGGCTGCTCGACGTCGGGCCGGGCGGTCTTGTCCACCGGCACCGACTCGCCGGTCAGCGCGGACTCGTCCACCAGCAGCGCCGCCGCGTCCACCACCTCGGCGTCGGCGGGCACGATGTCGCCCTCGGCCAGCACCAGCAGGTCCCCGGTGACCACGTCGGCGGCCGGGATCAGCCGCTGCTCCCCATCCCGCAGCACCCGCGCCTCCGGCGCGGTCATGGCCGTGAGCGCGGCGATCGCCTGGCCCGCCTTGACCTCCTGCGCCACCCCCACCGTGGTGTTGACCACGATCACCAGCAGGATCACCGAGGCGTCGGTCCAGTCGCCGGTGGCCAGCGTCAGCACCGCCGCCGCCAGCAGCACCAGCACCAGCGGGTCCGCGAGCTGCATCGCCACCCGCCGCAGCAGCCGCGTCTGCGGCGCCGCCGGCAGCACGTTCGGCCCCTCCCGGGCGAGCCGCGCCGCCGCCTCCGCGGATGTGAGCCCCCCCGCAGCGGTCACCACATGCTGCCCCCGGTCAGTCATGCCACCGCGGGGTCATCGCTCTTCCCGGGCAACCTGAACCAGCTCAGCCCCCGCTCTCATGTCACTCATGATGCCTGCTCGGCCTTGCACGCGGGTTGCGGGCGTGTTGTCGGACCCGGGCTCTAGCGTGACTGCCCGAGCGGCAGATGCGCCGGGAGATGATCATGCCCAATCATGAAGCCCGGGCCCATAACAAGGATGTTATAGTTGGTGACAGTTGATGTGGGTCGTTGCATGATCAACGCGGATGCCAAGCTTGGTGCGTACGGCCCATTACTCGGCTACCCGCACACCAGTGCGGTGCGAGGTGCTCAGGCGCTGCGCGAGCTTCGGCCTAGGGCGGGACGGAGCCCCTACTGGGCACTGTACCGGCAGGTCGGTGAGGTATTCGTGGTCGCAGCTATCGGGCCGGAGGCTCAGTCCGACCCGCGGGGATTCCGCCGCGCGATGCGGCGTGCCCAGGAGAGGCTCGCGAAGGTGGAGGAGGACTGATGCCCAAGGTGTCGGATCTGAAGACGGCGAGTCGGATCGCGGCGGAGGAACTATCCGATCCGGGAATCCGGCGCGAGCATGACCGGACAGCATTGGCTCACGCAGTCGCCATGCGGGTCATCGGGTACCGGATCGACAGCGGTCTCTCGCAGACCGGCCTTGCCCGCCTACTAGGAATGCACCAGTCAGCGATCGCGCGGCTGGAAGCTGGTGATCATGAACCGTCGCTGGCTACTCTCTCCAGGCTGGCGACAAAGCTCGGAGTGGAGTTCCACATCGACATCACGCCTGATGTCTTCGAACTCCGGGACACCGCCTAGCTCGCACCGCGACTGCCGGGCAACCCCTGGCCCGTCAGTCGTGCTCGCGCTCGTGGACCAGGATGCCGAGCAGCCAGCCGACGACGCCGACGATGATCGCGCCCCAGAATGCCGCGAAGAACCCGGTGATGTGGAACGGCAGCGTGAGCGCGCCGGCGACCGCGCTGGTGAGCCAGAGCAGCAGCCCGTTCACGACCAGTGCCAGCAGGCCCAGCGTCAGCACGTAGAACATGCAGCCGACGGTCTTGACGATCGGCTTGAGCACCGCGTTGACCACGCCGAAAATCAGTGCCACCGCCACCAGCGTCCCGACCTGGGCGGGCACGCTGGCGGTCCGTAGCACGATGCCAGGCACCGCGGCGGTCGCGACCGCGAGCGCGGCGGCCGTCGCCGCGATCCGAATCAGTAGGTGCATGCGGTCAATCGTGGCACAGCGGGCACGGCGGGCGCGGCGGTATGCCCGGAAACATCGGCTAAGACAGGCGCCTCACGTATTACCGTGAATTCTCACCAATTCACCTGGATCAGGAATTCTTGCCGGCAAAATCGCGACCTGGCCGATCCATTTTCCCTCTAGACATTGGCAAGAGGCGCGTGCGACCATATCTACCGCCTGCCGCAAGGCCTCCGGTAACAGCGAAACATCGTGTGAACTGCGGGGGAAGGCTATGCGGCAGTGGTTTCAGAGTATTCTTTTGGGGGCATACGTGGGTTCACTATGGCAAACCGGGTACGTGCCCGTGCTCGGGGCACGGCCCGGGTCGCATCGCACATTCTCGCCGCGTCACCGGCGGCCTTCCCGCTGGATCAGGATCGCGTACTACTTCCAGCGGAAATGCACGAATACGCGGCCGAAGTTCCTGGAGTCCTTCTCGACGCGGTGATACAGCGCCTTGATCTCCTTCTGTTCCAGGAACCTCAGCACGCGCTTCTTGAGCTGGCCGGAGCCTTTCCCGGGGATGATCTCCACCACCGGCGCCTTCTTAGCCACCGCCTCGTCGATGACCGCGCGCAGGGCACGGTCGATGTCCTGCCCGCGGTTGTAGATGTCGTGCAGGTCCAGTTTCAGCTTCACGGGGCGGCTCCGATCACCCTCACGGTACCCGGCGAAGGGCTAGGGCAGGTCCCCGTGAGCGGGGGCTCCGTTCGCGGGGGTGCCGTTCGCGGGCGAGCCGGGCGCCGGGGCCAGGTTCAGCTGCCCCATGATCTCGCCGGCGATCACTCCCGGCGGGTCGGCGATCGGCAGCACCAGCACGTCCTCGTCCGGCTGCGGGAGCTCCAGATCCGCAAGCTGGCTGGCCAGCAGGTGCGGGTCGAAGAAGTGGCCGTGCCGGGCGGCCAGCCGGGACGTCAGCAGGTCCCCGTCGCCGCGCAGCAGGACCAGCCGCAGCCAGGGCCTGCCCGCCCGGAGCAGGTCCCGGTAGGAGCGCTTCAGCGCGGAGCAGGCGACCACGGCTGGCAGGCCGGCCGCGACCCGGGCGTCCATCCACTCGCCCACCTGCCGCAGCCAGGGCCAGCGGTCGGCGTCGGTGAGCGGGATACCGGCCCGCATCTTGGTGATGTTAGCGGCCGGGTGAAGCACATCGCCGTCCTCGAAGGCCCATCCGAGCCGCCCGGCCAGCAGCCCTCCGACCGTGGTCTTGCCGCTTCCGGAGACACCCGTCACCAGCACGATCATTGTCCGCAGCCTACCTATCGCCGCCGGGGAGCACAGATGTTAGCGTCGGGAGGCACCCCGAGCCCGGAGGGCGGCCCGCCTGACTCCGCCAGTAGATCCAGGGAGTCCGCATGCGAGTAGGGGGTGCTCCGACCCCGCCGCGCCGCCTGGCTGCCGTCCTCGGCCTGGCGGCGCTCGTTGCGGCCGGTACGGCCGCCGCCGGCGCCGCCGGCGCCGCGGGCGGTACGGCCAGCAGCAGCGGCAACGGCACGGGCAGCAGCAGCGGTGCCGCCGGGGTCCCCGCGACCGGCCCCGCGGCCAGTGCCGCGACCGGCGTGCGGGCGGCCGGGGCCGGCAGCCTGGCCGCCTACTGCCTGGCGATCACCGACATCGACCCCATCCCCTACGGGCTGCTGTTCGAGCGTTTCCTCAACATCGAACGGGTGTCCATGCCCGACTTCGAT
>JAIRTY010000663.1 GCA_031254715.1 Nocardiopsaceae bacterium
CCGAGGGTTATCCGGGCGCCGGTTAGCGCGGCCCCCGGCCTGAGCGAACGGCGCCTTGGCGTTCCGGGTTTCACCCCTTGCCGGAGTAAAACCGGACTGCTATCCGGGACTGCGGGTCACGAGGGCGGTGGCGATCGCGGCGATGCCCTCGCCGCGCCCGGTCAGGCCCAGCCCGTCGGTGGTGGTCCCTGACACGCTGACCGATGCCCCGCCGAGCGCCTCGGACAGCACCTTTTCCGCTTCTGCCCGGCGCGCCGCGATCCGGGGCCGGTTGCCGATGACCTGGACGGCCACGTTCCCCACCCGGTACCCTCCAGCCGCGAGTAGCTCCGCGGTCTCGTGCAGCAGCGTGACACCGGAAGCCGCGGCGTAGCGCGGCCGGCTGGTCCCGAACTGCGCCCCGAGGTCGCCGAGGCCCGCCGCCGAGAGCAACGCGTCGCAGGCGGCATGGGCGGCCACATCGCCGTCGGAGTGGCCGGCCAGCCCGGGCTCGCCCGGCCACAGCAGCCCGGCCAGCATGAGCGGCCGGTCCGGTGCAAGCGGGTGCACGTCCACACCGATGCCTACCTTGGGCAGGTCATCGGCCACGTACTCGGTGAAAAATCAGGAAGCGGATGTCAGGAGAATCTCGTCGAGCAGCGCCTCGGCCTTGTCCTCATTCGTCTTCTCGGCCAGTGCGAGTTCACTGACGAGGATCTGCCTGGCCTTCGCCAGCATCCGCTTCTCGCCGGCGGAAAGCCCTCGTTCACGATCCCTGCGCCACAGGTCACGGACAACCTCGGCGACCTTGTTCACGTCGCCAGATGCGAGCTTCTCCAGGTTGGCCTTGTACCGCCGCGACCAGTTGGTCGGCTCCTCGGTGTGCGGCGCGCGCAGCACCTCGAATACTCTCTCTAGTCCTTCCTGTCCCACCACGTCCCGGACACCGACAAGCTCAGCGTTATCAGCAGGAACGCGAACCGTCAGATCACCCTTGTCGACCTTGAGGACCAGGTACGTCTTATCCTGGCCCTTGATCGAGCGGGTCTCGATCTCTTCGATGCGAGCAGCCCCATGGTGGGGGTAGACGACTGTATCGCCGACCTTAAAAGTCATGTGGCACGTACCCCTTCCGCTGAGGCAATGTTATCACGCCGAAGTGACCCCAATTGCCGCTCCTGATATCAAAGTTGCAGGTCAGGCACCCATTTTAACGCCCGCGTAAACGCTGCGTAGCTGACGGCCGGGCCCGCGCGGAGAGAACCGGGCGGGCCGGCACGTGACGCGCAGGCGGCCCCGGGCCCCCTCCCCGGTCCCGCTACCGCCGCGGTCCCGGCTGACTCATACTGGAGGTACATGGCGTTCAGGCCGGGGTGATACGCATGAGCATGGGCGGCGACCCGGAACGGGGCGACGAGTTCGGCCTGCCGCCGGTCGACATCAAGATCCCTGATGACGCCAGCGAACTCGACCGTGACGTGCAGGCTTACCACCGGGAGCTCCGCGCCCTGCGGCGCCGGAAACTGGCCAGGCGGCTGTCGGCGCCGCTGACCCGGCACGGCCTGCTGCTGCCGCTGCTCGCCAGCTGCCTCGCCCTGACCCTGCTGGCCGGGACCCTGCTCACGCTGCTGTCCGCCAGCCAGGGCTCCTGGCTTCCCGCCTCGCCGCTGCCAAGGGCGGAGGCGTCGTCACCGGCCCCCGCCCCGAGCACCCCGGCCGGCCGGCCGGGCCAGCCGCTCCCCGGCGGCAGCATCGTGGCGGGCGGTCAGCTGAAGTCGCTGAGCACGCTGTCGGGGACCGTGCTCGCGCTCGTCCCTCGCCTCTGCCGGTGCACGAGAGACCTCCGCCAGCTGGCCCGGCAGGCGGCCGCCAGTGACGTGCGCCTCTACCTGGTCGGTATCTACGGAGACAAGACCGGCCCGCTCACCCGGCGAGCCGGGCTGCGGGACGCCCGGGCGGCGGCGGACACCGGCGGCACCCTGACGGACACGTACCGCCCGGGCGGCCTGACCGCCATCCTCGTCCGATCCACCGGGGTCGTAGACACCGTCGTTCCCGCTCCGGTCGGCGGGTTCCGGCTGAGCAAGGCGATCGGCGCGCTGCGGACCGCAGGCCCGGCGGGCCTGCCCGGCAGGGCGTAGCGCGCTTCCCCGGCGAGCCCGAGGGCGCACATCCCGGCGAACACGAGGGCCGGTGCGGGGGCCGCAGCCAGGGGCGGATACGCTGTCCCGCGTCACAATTCAGCGAGGGGAATGCCAGGTGATCCGCAGCAGCCGTGGCGCGCTCGCGCTGCGAGGAATCGTCGTCGCGGCGGCGATGGCGGTGATTCCCGCGGTAGCCGGATGCGAGGCCGGCGCCAACGCGCCTACCCAGGAATGGCATCAGCCGACGTCCGGCGCCTCCGCGGTCTTCCACAAGATCGCGATCAACAACGTGTTCGTGCTGGGGGCGGAGCCAGCGTCGTCGCTGCTGCCGGGCCAGTCGGCCGGGCTGTTCCTCGCGCTCACCAACTCCGGCGCGTCGGACCGGCTGATCGGCATCTCGGCCCCTGGCACCGCCACCGCGGTGCAGCTGCCCGTCGGCGGGATCAGCGTGGGCAGCAGCCAGTCGGTGCTGCTGCAGGGCCCGCAGCCGCAGCTGATCCTGCACCAGCTCACCCGCTCGCTGCGCGGCGGCCAGGACATCCCGGTCACGCTCAACTTCCAGAACGCCGGAAGCAAGACGCTCCAGGTACCGGTGATGCCGCGGGCGCAGTACTACGGAACGCTCTCGCCCGTCCCGGTGACACCCACGGCCAGCCCGGCGGTCACCGGCACGCAGTCCGCGACGCCCACCGCCTCCCCGTCTCCCACCGGCTGAGGCCCCGTCGGGCAGCGGCTAGCCGACCGGCTCGAACTTGTAGCCGAGGCCGCGGAC
>JAIRTY010000531.1 GCA_031254715.1 Nocardiopsaceae bacterium
CCACATGTCGATCTCACTGGACGGCTTCGTCGCCGGGCCGGAGCAGAGCCGGGAGGACCCCCTCGGGAAACGGGGGCAGGAACTGCACGGCTGGCACATCGGCGACCCGCGGGCCAACGACGCTGACAAGGCCGCGAACGAATGGCTCATGCGCCCTCGGGGCGCGTATGTGATGGGGCGGAACATGTTCGGGCCGATCCGCGGGGACTGGGATGAGGACTGGTCGGGCTGGTGGGGCCCCGAACCGCCGTATCACGCGCCGGTTTTCGTGCTGACCCATCACCGCCATGCTCCGATCCAGATGGACGGGGGAACAACGTTCCACTTCGTTACCGAGGGCTTCGACGCGGCCTACCCCGCAGCGTGTGAGGCCGCCGGGGACATCGGGGTGGACATCGCCGGCGGCGCCTCGACCGTCCGGCAGGCACTGGCCGCCGGAGTGATTGACGAGCTCACCCTCGACATCACACCCGTCCTGCTCGGATCGGGCGAGCGCCTCTTCGACGGGGTTGAGTCCTTCGGCTTCGAGCCCGCCGAGGTGCTTCACTCACCGCTGACCACCCATATCCGCTATCGCCGCGTCAGCTGACTCCGCGGCCAGCGCGGCACCAGCGCGAGGCCAGCCGGCCGGCGGAAATCCAGCTGGCCTCAGCGCACCAGCTGGGTAGAGTCGGGCAGTGCCCGAGTTGCAGCGGCTGCACGCCGGTCATGCCGCGGCGGTCCTGGCCTTCGAGCTGGCCAACCGCGCCTACTTTGCCGCCTTCATCTCTGACCGCGGCGATGAGTTCTACGACCAGTTCACCACGCTGTACAGCGCCCTGCTGGCTGAGCAGGAGGCCGGCGCCGGTGCGTACTACGTGCTCGTCGGCGAAGACGGCTCTGTCCTGGGCCGGTTCAACCTGAACTTCGCCCCGGACGGCACGGCCGAACTCGGCTACCGGGTCGCGCAGCACGTCGCCGGCCGCGGGGTGGCGACAGCGACCGTGCGGGAGCTATGCCGGCTGGCGGCGGCGCGGCACGGGCTGCGCACGCTCAGGGCTGCCACCTCCCGCCAGAACGTCGCCTCCCAGAAGGTGCTGACCAAGGCCGGGTTCGTCCCGGCAGGCCCGGCCGACCCGGCCCACCTCGGCGGTAAGCCGGGCACCTGGTACCAGCACGACCTGGCCGCCGGCGACGTCCAGCAGTAGCGCGCTGCAGCCAGGGGGCAGCAGGTTCTGCGCCGCTGCCGGGCGTCCCCGCTGCGAGTGCAATCGCAAGACCGCTTCGACGAGTCCCCGGGATTCTTTTTAAGGAAGCACAGGACCATTCGAAGGCTGGATTCAAGTAGCGCGCACAGGCTGACGCGGCATCATATTCCGGCCCGGCCGAAGAGCGAACGATAGAGCACTTCGAATCTCGCCTGTTCCCCGAAACTTTCGCGATCCCGGCAGGACGGCTTTGCGTTCCGCTGAGCCTTTACACCTGCGGACCGTGAGTGTTGTACTGGCCTGGAACGGTCGTGTTAGCGCTCACATGAACGGGGAGATCGGAGAGATCCAATGCCGGATTCAGCTCGTTCCGCTGCGGGCCAAGAACCGCTCGCTACCGGTTCCGGGTGGAGGGCTTCAGAAGTAACCCGGCGCCGGGCGCTGCAAGTCGGGGCAGTGACGGCCGGATCGTTAGCGGCGATAAGCGGTACCAGCGCATTCGCCGGGCCGGACACCGCGCCCGCCGGGGCGCCGCCGAGACTGGAGCAGTCGTTCGACGAAGGCTGGCTGTTTCATCGCGGCGACGTCAGCGGCGCTGACGCGGCAGGGTTCGACGACGGCAGCTGGCGATCGCTCGATCTGCCTCACGACTGGGGCATCGAGGATCTCCCCTACGCCACCTCCGGCGACGGTGGCGCGAGCAGCGACTCCTCCCTGCTGGTGCCGAAGGTGCCGCCGCCGTCGTCCGCCCCACCGGTGATCGGGCCCTTCGACTCCAGCAGCCCGGGCGACGGGTCCACCGCCTACACGATGAGTGGCATCGGCTGGTATCGCAAGCACTTCACACTGCCGGAGCTTGCCGGCGGGGGTGGCACCGGCGACGAGCCGCATTTCGAGCTGCGGTTCGACGGCATCTACCAGAACGCGGACGTCTGGCTCAATGGCGTGCATCTGGGTTTCCATCCCTACGGCTACACGCCGTTCGCGTTTGACGTGACACCGCAGCTCAATCGCGGCGGGACGAACGTGCTCGCGGTGCGGGCCGACAACAGCGGCCTGACCAGCCGCTGGTATTCGGGCTCGGGGATCTACCGGCACACGTGGCTGACCGCGACCGGGCCGGTGCGGATTCCGTTGTGGGGCGTGTCCGTGACGACCCCGGTGGCCAGCGAGCAGAACTCGGTTGCTCACGTGGAAGTGTCCGTCGCCAACCTCGGCTCCGATCCCGCATCGGCGCAGGTGCGCGTCACCATCGCCGGCCCGCACGGGCAGCCGGTAGGAACCGGCCAGGCGCAGGCCACGAGCATCGCGCCGGGTGGCACCTCCGTCGTGTCCGCCGACATCCCGGTCAGCCGCGCCGCGATGTGGTCCCCGGACTCGCCAGCCCTCTACACCGCCCGCGCGGACGTGCTGGCAGGCGGCAAGCTCGCCGACAGTCTCGACACCACGTTCGGCATCCGCTCCATCGAGTGGAACGGCACCTCCGGCTTCCTGCTCAACGGCAAGCAGGTCAAGATGATCGGCGGCTGCATCCACGACAACCGCGGGCCGCTCGGGGCGGTAACGCTCGACCGGTCCGAGGAGCGCCGGATCGAGATCCTCAAGGCGGCCGGCTTCAACTCGATCCGCACGGCGCACAACCCGCCCTCACCCGCTCTGCTGGACGCCTGTGACCGGCTGGGCATGCTGGTGATGGACGAGTTCACCGACATGTGGGATACCGGCAAGAATCCTCAGGACTACCACGTCTACTTCCCGCAGTGGTGGCAACGCGACCTGACCAGCATGCTCCTGCGTGACCGCAATCATCCGAGCGTGGTGATCTGGTCGCTGGGAAACGAGATCGTCGAGGACAGCATGTACGCCACCCGCGGCCAGCAACTGGCGGATCTGCTCCGCACGCTCGACCAGACCCGCCCTATCACGCTGGGCGGCGGCTCGACCTTCGGTGCTGGCGACCCGTCCTGGGCGTACGTCGATGTCGGCGACGTGCACTACAACGCGAACGGCCACGGCTACAGCGATATCCACGCCGCCCATCCCGGCAAGGCGATGACGGAAAGCGAGAGCTTCCCCGCGACGATCTACCAGGACGCCTCGTTCAGCAACGACAATGCGTGGGCGGTGGGGAGCTGGGTCTGGGCCGCATGGGACTACATGGGAGAGTCCGGGATCGGTAAGACGCCGATCCCTCCCGTGGGGACGGCGGCGACGTGGGGCAATCAGTGGATCAACCCTGGCTGGGGGATCTCGCGCTTGCTGCACCACGGCTGGGGCGGCTTCGGTTACCCGTACCCCTACTTCCAGGCCAACTGCGGGGACATCGACCTGATCGGGCAGCCCAAGCCGCAGAACCACTGGCGCGCGGCGGTGGACGGGACCAGCCCGGTGGAAGTACTCGTGGAGCGCCCGCCGCCGCCGGGAACCGAGCAGGTGGCGGTGTGGTGGGGGTACTACGACGAACTGGAGAGCTGGACCTGGGACGTCGAGGCCGGGCAGCCGATGACGGTGCATGCCTACACGCTGGGCGACAGCGTCACGCTGCTCCTCAACGGGACCCAGGTCGCCAGCACCTCAGTGACGGCCGATGACTGGGCCGTGGCCACGCTCACCGCGGCGTACCGGCCCGGCGAGCTGACGGCGATCGCCAGCCGGAACGGTAAAGAGATCGGCCGCAAGACGCTCAGGACGGCAGGAGCCCCGGCCGCGCTGCGGCTCACCTCGGATGTGGAGACGCTCACCACCAGCCGCGACGCGCTCGCGCACGTGCTCGCCGAGGTGATCGACAGCGAGGGCGCGGTAGCTCCCGACGCGGTCACTCAGGTGACATTCCAGGTCAGCGGCGCGGGCGAGCTAGCCAGCGTTGGCAATGGCAACCCGCACAACGTCGACAGTTTCACCCGCCCGCACCGCTATACCTGGCACGGGCAGGCCCAGGCGATCCTGCGCCCGGCCAAAGCGCACGGCACCGTCACGCTCACCGCACAGGCGGCCGGCCTGCGGCCGGCAAAGCTGACACTGCCCGTCATACCCGAGCCCGGTACCGCTAGCGCGGGCCAGGCCACGGCAGCAGCGAGGCAGCGGGTACTCAGCGGTTCCCTGCGGGAGCGCACGGCGTCAGCCGCCAGTTTCGGCGGCGGCCCGCTGCTGGTGCTCTACGGAGCTGCGGCAGTGCTGGCGCGGCGCTGCAAGCGAATGCAGCACGCTGCTGACGACAACGGCAGCCGCCGCCGGGACTAGCCGAGGATCTCCAGCCGTGCTGGGCGAGTCCGGACTGACGCTTCCCCGGAGGCCCCACCGCACCCGCTCATCACGCCGAACGCGGCTCCGTTACACTCCGCCGAGAGCGAATGGAGCCGATCGTGAAGGTTGTGTTGCTGTCGCTGGGTTCCCGTGGTGATGTGCAGCCGATGGTCGCGCTCGGCCGGGAGCTGGCCGGCCGCGGTCTCCCGGTGACGGTCGTCGCGCTGCGCGACTACGCCGGCCTGGTCGGCGGGGCCGGGCTGGACTTCGCGCCGATCGATCGTTCGATGACCGAGTCCGTCCTTGCGGCCGCCGGGCCGGACGGCCGGGTCTCAAGCAATCCAATCTCCTACATCCGTGGCGCGACCCGGTGGCTGGCGGGGATCGCGCCGCAGGTCATGGCCGCCGAACTGGCAGCGGTGCAATCCGGTGACCTGGTCGTTGCCGGGTTAGTGTCCTTCGACGACGGGGCGGCACTGCGGGAGATCACCGGCTGCCGCGTGGTGAACGTGCTGTTCGCGCCGATGCTGCCCACGGTGGCCGGGGGCAGCAGCGTGCTCGGCCCGCGCCACCGCACGGCCAGCCGCATCAACCGGGTGGCCGGCACGGTCGGCATCGCCGCCGCGGCGCGTATGTGCACGGCAACCGGCCGCGCCCTGCGCGCCAGCCGTGGCCTGCCCCGCACCTCGGCGGGCCAGTTCGTCCGGCTGGTGCGTGACACGCCCACCCTGCTGGCATTCAGTCCGGTCCTGGTGCCGCCGGCGCCGGACTGGCCCGACCACGTCTGCCAGACCGGCGCCTGGCTGGACCCGGAACCCGAGCCCGCGTGGCAGCCGCCGGAGGAGCTGGCCGCGTTCCTGGCCGACGGCCCGCCCCCGGTGTTCATCAGCTTCGGCAGCGTGCCGGGCACCGATCCCGATGCCGATCTCATCGCGCGCGCGGCCACCCTGGCCGGGCGGCGGGTCGTCCTCGGGTCCGCCGCGGCCGGGCTGCGGGCCCTCCCGCCGGACGTGCACGTGCTGGCCGAAGCACCGTACCGGTGGCTGCTGCCCCGCATGGCCGCGGTCATCCACCACGGCGGGGCGGGCACCACCACCGAGGCGCTGCTGGCCGGAGTGCCCAACGCCGCCATCTCGATCGGTGCTGACCAGCCGTTCTTCGGCCGCCGGGTGCACGAACTCGGTGCAGGCCCGCGACCGGTACGGAAGGCGTCGCTGACCGCCGGACGGCTGGCCGCGCTGATCACCGGCCTCACCGGGGACGCCGCCGCACGCTACCGCGCCGCCGCGGGCACCGTGCGGGAACGACTCCTGGCCGAGCGCGGAGTACAGGCCGCCGCCGATCAACTGACCGACGGGCTCATGCCGTAGCAGAGGTGGCGATCGTCGCCCAGGACAGCGTTAACGGAATGCCTCGCGGTGATCGTGTGCCCACTGCCGGAAGCCGCGGGGTGGTTTCCCGGTGAGGTCTGCGACGGCCGAGGTGACCAGGGTGGAGGCCGAGCGGGTTTCGGCTGCCGACAGCAGGGCGTCCACCAGGGCGGGCGGCCGGCCGTCGGCCAGCATCTGGGCGCGCGCGTCCTGGACGGAGACTTCTTCGAAGACAAGCCGGCGGCCGAGTGCCTCGCCGATTGCCCGGACCTGTTCGGGCCGGCTGATCACCTGGGGTCCGGTCAGCCGGTGGGTAGCACCCACGTGGGCGTCGTCGGTGAGCGCGCGGGCGGCGACGGCTGCGATGTCACGCGGGTCGATGACCGCCGTCGGTGCGGTAAGCGGGCCCCGCACCACCCCGGCGGTGCGGATCTGCTCCGCCCAGCCCAGGGTGTTGCTGGCGATGGTGTCCGAACGCAGCACGGTCCGCGGCAGGCCGCACGCCTCGATCAGGCGTTCCATGTCAGCGTGCAGCGTGAAGATGGGGTCGGCCTGCTCCCGGGGGCGGCCGCCGACGCCGATCGACGACAGGTAGACCAGGCGCTGGGCGTGCTGGCCGATGGCCGCCAGCGCGGCGGGCGCACCCTCGGTGGTGAGGAACGGCCACACCAGGAAGACCGTCGTGACTCCGGTCAATGCCGCACTCATTCCGTCCGGGTCCTCGAGGCTCCCGGCCGCGGCGTCGACGCCGTCGGGCAGGTGCGCGGTCCTCCCCGGGCGCACCAGGGCGCGAACGCCGGCCGCGCCTCTCGCATGGAGCTGGGAGAGCACGTGCCGTCCGACGTTTCCCGTGGCCCCGATCACGAGGATCAACGGAGGGCTGCGTTCATGCGGCGGCCTTCTTGTCGTCGCGAGGGAAGAAGGGGAGTTCGAGGTAGACGTGGCCGGCGGCGGCGAGGATCTTGGAGGCGTCGTCGACCGGCGGGTGGATGTGCTGGTTGATCCGCTTCTTGATGTCCGCGCCGTCGGCGCCGGCGGCCATCACCTTGCGATCCCAGCCCCGGGTGAAGATGCCGCCGGCGCCGCCCAGGTCCAGGCAGGTGACATACGGGCCGGGGGTGAAATCGCGTAGCGGCACGCCGAGCAGGCCGGCCGCCGCGTTGTACCCGGCGACCTTGCCGAGCGGGGTTGCGTGCTGGCAGGCCTGCATGACCGTGTGCTCGGCGTCGAACGCCGCAGCGGCCGTGTCTCCGGCGGCGAACACCTCGGGAAGGGCGCGCAGGTGCTGGTCGACCGGCACCCGGCCGAGGTGGTCGAGGTCGCCGGAGATTTCCCGGGTGAGCTCGCTGGCCCTCATCCCCACGGACCAGACCACCGCGTCCGCTTCGGCCCTGGTGCCGTCGGACAGGACGGCGTATCCGTCCCCCACCTGCGTCACCGTCGTGCCGAGGCGGCGTTCGATGCCCAGTTCGTCCAGCGCGGCCTCGATCTGCTCGCGCGGGCCGGGGCCGAGCTGGTGTCCGACCACCTGCGAACGGTCTACCAGCAGCACCCGGCCCCGGGCGGCCAGTGCGGTCGCGGCCTCCAGGCCAACGAACCCGGCGCCCACGACCACGGCGGCGTAGTCCGTGCGGTTGCGCAGGTGGGCGGTGAGACGCCGGGCCCCGTCCAGGGTGTCGATGTCGAAGAGCCGGGCAGCGCCGGGCAGGCCCTGCGGCTGAACGAGCTTGCTGCCCGCGGCCAGCACCAGGCGGTCATAGCCGATCCGCTCGCCGCCGGCCACCACCGCGCGGCGGCCGGTGTCGATCGTGGTCACCGAGGCCCGCAGGTGCTCGACGCCGATCGGCTCGAGGATCCTGGCCAGCTCCACCATGGCCAGGTCCGGGTCTGGCTCGTACAAGCGCGGCCGCAGCACCAGGTGCTCGTCCGGCGCGATGAGCGTGATGCGCAGGTCCGCATCTCCGCTCGCCCGCTCGCGTGCCAGCGCCGCTCCCGCCGCGCTCCACACTCCCGCGAAGCCGCCCCCGATGATCACAACGTGTGGCATCGTCTCGTCCTCTCTCCGACTCGCCCCGGGTATCGGGGGTCGGCAGGGAGACAAGATGACGGGCTCAGGTGTGACTCATGCGGGCGAGCTTGTCGGGATTGACCAGCCTCCGCAACGTCGCGATCCGCCCGTCGGCGATCTCCACGGTGTCGAGCCAGACCAGCTCGCCGCCGCTGTAGGTCG
Source organism: Nocardiopsaceae bacterium (assembly GCA_031254715.1). Taxonomy (GTDB): domain Bacteria; phylum Actinomycetota; class Actinomycetes; order Streptosporangiales; family Streptosporangiaceae; genus JAIRTY01. Next base: position 8,031 of record JAIRTY010000531.1, read on the forward strand.
CCAGGGCCGGGTACCCGTTGCATTCGATGATCTGGTACGCGCCGGGGCGCCTGATCTCGATCTGCCGGACCGCCAGCCGGGCGATCCGCTCGGCGCCCCGGATCGGCCTGCGCGCGGCGGTCACCTTGCCGCCGCCGTCGGCGACATAGACGGCGCCGGGGTGCAGCAGTTCGACGAGCCCGGCCATGTTCCCCGCGTCGGCGGCCGCCTTGAACGCCCTGAGCAGGCGCTCGGTCTCGGCCCGCGATGCCCGGGGCCGCTCTTTGACCGCGGCGACCCGCGCCCGCGCGCGGGAGGCGAGCTTACGGCTGGCCGCGGGCGTGCCGCCAAGCACGTCAGCGACCTGGCCGAACGGGAAATCGAAGACGTCGTGCAACACCAGCGCGACCCGTTCGGCAGGGGTGAGCGCCTCCATGACCACCAGCATCGCGGTACTCACCGACTCGTCCATGAGCACCCGGGCGGCAGCGTCGGGCCCGGTTGGCAGCGGTTCGGGCAGCCAGGGCCCGGCATAGGACTCGCGCCGGACACGCGCCGACTTCAGAACGTTGTAGGACGTCCGGGCGGCAACGGTCACCAGCCAGGCCCGCAGATCCTGCACCCCGGACAGGTCGGCGGCGGCGGCGCGCAACCAGACCTCCTGCGTCACATCTTCGGCCTCGGCCACGGAGCCGAGGATCCGGTAGGCCGCCCCGAAGACCGCGCCGCGATATGAATCCCACTCCCCCGGGCCGGTCATCACCGCGGGCGGCCCTCGCGGCGGCTCACGCGCGAGGCGACGGCTCCGGCCTGCGTCTGAGGCGTCACAGGCTCCCCCGCACAGATCGGCTGCGATACGTCGCCATGATCAATCTCTTGTGAGTGTATGGTCTCAGCAGAGAAGACCCGTTGTCCCCGCCGAGCTCCGGTCGCAGGGCTGCGAGATCGCCGTGACCGGGCGCGTCGATCGCCGCGAGGTGGAATCCGTCGCGCACGACCGCCCGCCGGGCGCGCGCGACCAAGCCCGGCGACCGCTGGCGCGCAGGGCCGGCGTGACAGACCTGGTGGGCGCTGAGCGCCCATCGGGCATTCCGGGCCGGGGCTTGCAACTGCCAGCATCTATGCGTCCCTGGCGGGGAGGCATCCGCCAGCTGGTCGATGATGCTGCAGTGGCTTAGCCAGGTTGGGGTATTAGGCGGATGACAGGCAGTTCACGGTCGGTCTTGTGCTGGTATTGCGCGAAGCGGGGCGTGGCGGCGGCGATCTGCTGCCAGGCCCGTGCGCGCTCCGGCCCGTGTAGCTGTTCTGCCGTCACGCGGATCCTGCGGCCATCCACCTCGATCCGCACCTCCTCGGGGTGTGCGGCAATGTTGTGGTACCACGCCGGGTTCTGCGCCGCTCCGTTCGCCGCAGCTACGATCAGCCAGCTTCCGTCCGGGCCGGGCCACCAGCCGACCGGGCTGGTGCGCTCGGCTCCGCTCTTGGCGCCGACGGTCGTCAGGATCAGGCCGTTGATCCCCAGCATCTTCCCTGTGCGGCTGAACCGGCTGGCGGCGTTCTTGTTGATCAGCCGCATCAACAGCCCGGCGCGCGGCTGGCGGCCACCGCGCGTCCCGGCAGGTGTATCGAAGCTCATATGGCCTTCTCTTCCATGGCTGCCCGGCTGGATCTGTCTGGTGCAGCCGCGACCGCAGGTGCCGACGGGTCAGCTCGGTCCCCGGGCCGGCGGGCCGAGCCCGCCAGCGGGCTATGGTCGAGGTACCTGACCTCGTAGAAGCGCTCGGTGAACTTCCAGCCGTCGCCGGTGCGCCGGTAGCGGTCGTGGTAGATGGCGTAGTTCAGCTCCTCGCCGCGCAGCGCCTCGATCTGGACGCGGTCAGCGATGGCCTGAAGGTCGTTCATCAGTTCCTCCTTGTCGCACCGGACGGGCTGGCCGCACGGACCTGCTGTTCGGCGTCGGCCATCTGCCCTCCCTAGTCCGACGACACAACCCTCCTAAATGTCAGGCGGCCCGGCCTCACAGCCGGGTGCGCAGTCTCGTCTTAACTGGGATATGACCGCCCTCATCGGCCTCCTGGATCCCGGCGCCACGGCCATCGCCGACACCGGCGGCCTCGCCAACGCCCAGCCCAGCCCGATCGAAGGCGGCGAGCAGATCGCGCGCCTGCCCGAAGTCGCCCGCATCGCACCCGGCCTGACACTCCTGGAGCGCACCGTCAACGGCCAGCCCGGCCTGGTAGCCCAGCAAGACGGCGTCACCGTAGCCGTGTTCTCATTCGAGGTCGCCGGCGACCGGGTCAAGCGCATCTGGGCGGTGCGCAACCCCGAGAAACTCCGGCCCTGGACGACGACAAGCTGACTGCGTCTCCAGCCAGACACATTCGTCGCGCACGACCGCCTGCCTGGCGCGCGTGACCAAGCCCGGCGACCGCTGGCGCGCAGGGCCGGCGTAACAGACCTGGTGGGTGCTGAGCGACATCGGCCAGCTGGCCGATGTTGGCGGTGCCCGGTGCCCAAACGATGGGCTGGTGGAGATCCGGATACTGATGGACAGGGTCGATCCTCCGGCGGGCCGGCTGTCGATAGTCGCCAGTGCTGACCAGAGTCCCGGCCGGAGAGGAGATCCGGTTTACCGGCTGGCTCGGGCTGCTACGAGCGCTGTATGAGGCGACCGGGGCACCGGACACCGGCTCTGGACCGGGTGGCTAGGGCACTGGCCGATGCGGCCGCCCGCGGCATGCAGGTGGCCGCGGGACGCGCGGATGTACATATTACGAATGCACTCATATACCGCGGAACGGGCTATTCGCTTAGCTGTTCTTTCAGCACCTTGCGGAAGTAGACGGCGGACTCCTCATAGCCCAGCGCGCGATAGAAAGGTGCCGCCCGCCGGGTGGCCAGGGCGATCAGCGCGCAGTCCTGAGCGGCAGCCCACTGCTCGAATGCGCTCATCAATTCCCGGCCGATGCCACGGCTGCGTTCCTGGCGGCGGACCAGGACCTCCTCGACCCAGGCCACTGGCCCGTTAGCGTAAAAGGTGAGGTGCCGGAAGCCGAGGAGGTAACCCAGGTGCTCGCTTGCGTGCACCGCCACCAGCAGGCACGCGCCGTCGTCGGCGAGCAGGGCAGGGTAAGCGGCCTGGAACCGCGTGCGGGAGAACGGGAAGGACTGCGCCAGCTCGCCCGCAAGGCCGGCGACGCCGTCAGCGTCATCTGCACCGGCGCGCCTGATTATCAGTTGGTCGCCCATCGCGCATCGCTCACCATCCCATGATCACCGGCGCCCACGGGGAAGCGAGTCGCGTTCTCGCCGCACGGTAAGGAGCACCCCTACCGCCGCCGGGCCGGGATTGGCGAACGCCTGCCGAGCCAGGCGAGCAGGCTCGCTCTCGTTCCTGGCCCGCGCGATCCGTGAGCCTTGCCGATTCCCTAGTCGATGGCCCGGCCCCATCCCGGCTTGTTCGGGTCGGGACGTGCTTCGCGCTTCACTTCCGGGCGGGCAGCCGCAGCCGCCGGCTGTCCCTGGACCGTGCTGGGCTGCTCCGTCACGAGCTCGGCCGCCGCCTTTTCGCGATCCTGCCCGGCCTTGCCGCGAAAGAGACCCATAGCGCTGCGAAAAAGACTCATAGCGGGATCATAGGCCGCCGGATCGCCCGCCAGCGGGACTTACCGCCGGCCATCGATGGTCGATCCGAGCTGGTCGCTCAGCTGGCGAGCGATTTCATCCCTTTTCTTCCCGGAGACAGGTTCACGGCCAACCGGGCCCGGCATATGTCACGTGCCGGCGCGGGAGCAGGACGAGCCAGCCTTCCATCGCGGAATCAAACGAATGGGCGGCCCGCCACTTCCCCGGGTCCGCATGAGGACCGACCGCTCGGCGAGTGTCCAGGTTGTCGTGGTGAGCAGATACAGGCCGGCGGCGAGCGGCACCAGAGCCGCGAATATCAGCACAACGAACGGGGCGACCCGGGCCAGCCCGGACATCACCCGCGAGGTGCCATCCGGCGCGGATCGCGCACCTGGCAGACCGGTCGCCGTCCAGCGCCGCGCCGCCCTCGCCGAAGCCCAGCCCACCAGCGCGAGCAGCAGGAACAGCAATGCGAACACGAATCCGTGCAGGCCCCATGGGACTGCCGACAGCCAGTGACTGCCCAGCGGCACGGTCAGCAGCCGGTGCTGGAGCAGCAGGTTCGGGCTGCCGCCGATCGTGGCGGACAGGAACAGCCGGTAAACGACGCTGAAGAACGGCAGCTGCAGCAGGGCAGGCAGGCACCCCGCGTACATGCCCGTTCCCTCGGCCGCCGTCAGCGCCGCCAGTTCCCGCTGCAGGCGTTCAGGGTGCTTGCCATGCTGCCGGTACAGCTCCCGGACCTGCGGGGCCAGCCGGGCGCGGGCACGTTGGCCACGGAATGCGTAATAACTGAGCGGGAGCAACAGCAACCGCACGGCCATCGTGAATACGACCACGGCGGCCGCAGCCGCCAGGCCGGCCGGGAGCAGGGCCAGCAGTCCGGTGAGAGCGGACACGAGGTGGTAAGCGGCACTGACAGGCACGGCGAACAAAGCAGTCACGGCGGATCACCCTCCAGCGGGAACCGAAACGGATGGAGCCGGAGACGGCCGCGCAGGCCCGCGTTCCCCGGGCAGCGCTCAGCAGCGCAGCCCGGCAGAGCCGGTACGGGCAAGAATGCTCAGGCGGCCGCCGGGCTCACCGATGGCGCCCGCGGCCGGGCCCGGCCCGGTGCGTCCGGATCTCGCTGCGGCACGAAGGCCACCCGCCAGGACTTCTCCCGCAGCCCGGCGGTGCGGGATGCCTGCGGCAAGGCGCTCGCGACGGCTGCAATCCGGCCGCCCTGAGCGAGCAATGCGAGCAACAGGCAGGTCAGCGTCACCGCCGCCAGGACCATCAGCCCGGCCGGCCGGATGGCGGTAGCCGCGACGAACAAGACCCAGAGAGCCGCAACCCCGTCGGCGGCATGCGCGGCAGGTGCCGGCACTACGCCGCCTGCCATGCCCAGCACCGTGACCTCCCGGCTGCTGCGGGTCTTACCGTCTCCCGCAGCTTATCGGCCTCCGGATACCACCAGACCCGATACGGCTTCGGGGAACTGTGCCCCCGTCGGGTCAAGATCCCAGAACAGGCCGTTCTTGCCGAGCGGCGCGCTCGCCGGCACCTGAATGCCCATCTCGAAGAAGAGCGACTTGCCGGCCGGGATGACTCCCGCGGCGCGGCAGTTGAGCTGATGAACTTCGGTCTGCCCGGCCGGTGCGAGATCCTCGGCCAGCAGCGGGCAGCGGCCGAAGCGCACCGGCACCCTGGATGAGTTCCGCAACCGGACCACGAAGCGCGCAAGGTGGCCGCGTCTGCCGGTGAGCGCGGTGCCGCCGCCAGCCGGCTGGATGGTGGCTTTCACATTCGCCGTGGTCCAGGGCGAGGTGGCCGGCAACGGCGCGGGCATGAACGGCCGGACGCCGATGGTCGAAGGCCGCCGCGGCGTCTGGCAGGCCGGGACGGCGTTGTAGCTGGCGTCGAGGCTGCCGAGCCCCTTACCGAGGGTGATCCGTACCGCCTTCGGCGGTACCTGCGGTTTCCTCGACCCGACGGCACCGGGGACACACCAGTTGCTCCACTGAATGCTGAGGATCGCGGCGGAACCCGGGGCGAGGGCGCGCAGTGCCGCCGCGGGCTCGCGGAGCTGGGGGAACTCGGGCGCTTGCGGCGGCAGGCCGACCTGCCGCTGAGCCGGCGCCCTGGGCGCTCCCACCAGGCGCACGGTGGGCCGGCCGGTGAGCCGGCAGGGCACGTGGCCGGTGTTGCGGAGGGCGACCGCACCCGTGCCACCGGAGACGCCTGCGACGAACCGGAACCCGGAGCCGGTCACGCGCAGGTGCGACGCGCGGCAGGCAGCCGCGGGCGGGCCCTGCCGCGGCTGGAGCTGCCCGGGCACGGCGCCGGCCCACGCGATGACGTGCCGCGGGCGCGCAGGCCCGGTGGCCGGGGCGGAGGAACAGCCGGCAACAGCCGCGACGACGAGCAGCGCGAGCAGGGCGAGCAGGGCGGCCAACCGGGCGCCGGCGACCGGCCTGGTCATCCTGTGCCCCGGGGTGTGCAGGCGTGCTGGATCGTCGTGGACGCGCCGACGATCTTCTGGACCGCCGGCTTGTCGCCCATCGCATCGACGGCTGCCTGGAAGTCGCCGCGCCTGGCAGCACCCTTCGCACGCGCGAAATCGCCGCTGAACGTCCTGAGCGCTGTGACCAGCTGGCGATCCGCCGCGGCGAGGGGCACCGGGATGGGCCCCTCCCCCATGAGCTGCGCCGATTGCCGCATCCGCTTCGCTTCGACCGCGATCCGCTGGCTGAGCTGCTGCTTGTCACGGGAGCTCGCGATCAGCTCCGAACTGGCTCCGATCGCCTGCGTCACCTGCTGGAGCCGGGCCAGCAGTTGCGCGCAGGCGGGCCCGTCGGCGGACGGCAGGGTCACCTTCCCGGGAGCGGACAGGGACGGTGACCCGGTCGCGGCCGCCGTGCCTGCGCTGCCAGCGCTTGCGCAGCCCGCGACGACCATCGCGAGCACCGCTGCGGCAACGGCCACCGCCGCCGCGGCCGCTAACGGCCCTGACGCCATCGGTGCGGAACGCATCACGACCGTTAGCTCTTGGCGCCGTAAACCGTGGCCGTGCCGCCGTTGAGCCGCGCCATCAAGGTTCTGGCCTGCGGCGTGATGGCGGCCTGCTGCTGCGCGGAGAGGGTGCCGCAGGGGCTGGTCGCCGGGGGTGCCGGTTCGCTGGGGTCCGGTGTCGCCGGGAAGAGGGTGGGCTGGAACTCCACCGCCAGCGCCTGGCGGTAGGAGGACATGCCGTTCCCGTCGGAGACGGCCAGCTTGACGTCGTACCAGTGCGGGGAGGTGCTCGCGAACGTGTGGGTCACCGACGGGTTCGTGGTGGCCAGTGTGGTGCCGTCACCGAAGTCCCAGAAGTACTTCAGCCCGTTGGCCGTCCCGCCTGCGGTGCGGCTGAACGAGGCGTCGAACGTGACCTTGTTGGTGGTCGTGGGCTTGGCGGGGCCGGTCTCGAAGTAGGCGATCGGGTTGCCGGTCCTGGCCTGCGAGCCGGCGTAGGCGTCTTGCTGGATCAGGTAGTCGGTCCAGGTCGCGGGCAGTTCGAGCGCCCGGCGCAGTTCCTCAGACGGCTGGTCAACGCCGCCGGGACCGTGGGTGGTGCCGGAGGCCCAGTAGTTGAGGTGCTGGATCGTGTCGTCGCTGGTGTCGTAGCCGGCGTACTGGTTGAGCGTCGGCTTGCTGGTGTAGCTGGCCGGATAGGGGTTCTCGTTGCCGCCCACGCCCGGGTTCGTGCTGGAGTCGAAGGCGCCGACGATGCCGTAGCCGGGGATGCCGCGGTTGATGAACGAGACCTGGTCGGTGCGGCCGAGGTTGTCGTCCACCACGGGCGAGAACGCCTGCCGGTCACTGGCGGTGTAGGCGGGCACGGTGGGCGGCTCCGGGTCGAGCGGCGTCGAGCCGGTCTGGTCGAGCCGGAGCGGGTTTTCCAGCGTGATGCTGTAGTTGTACTTCTGGCCGAGAACCTGGAAGGCCTGCTGCACCGCGGTGCCCAGCGCGTTACGGAACGCCACCTCAGCGGACATGTTGTGCTGGATCCGCGCCCACCCGTCCGAGGTCGAGGGGTACTGGTTGTTCGGCGAGAGCGGCACCGCGTTGATGTTCGTGAACCAGGGGCCCACGCCCCCGCCGGTGATGTTGTTGAGGTAGTGCTGGGTGCCCCAGTGGTAGGCGGGGTACTCGATGCCGTTCTGGTCCATGTTCGCGACCATGACGTACTGGCCCTGCGGGCCGTCCGGGATCAGCCCGAGCGCGGTGCGTGTCACCTGCGTGCCGGCCGGATAGCCGGACGCGAGCCCGGAGGTCAGGGTGACCGTTCCGGTACCGGTCGAGGCGACGGTGGCGCTCTCGTGCTTGCCGAACTGGTCGATGAGGATCGCTGAGCCCGGCGCGATGCCGTTGCTGGACCCGACGTTGAGCGTGGTGTCGCCGGCAGCGGCCGCGCTGGTGAGTGTGGTCGGCGTGTCGGCTTGCGAGTACTCGCCCGACCCGACGAGCCCGGTCTCCTCGGCGTCGAACAGCCCGACCTTGATCGTCCGGGCCGGGTAGGTGCCGTTCGCCTGATACCACCTGAGCAGCCCTTGCAACTCGGCCATCCCCATCGCGATGCCAGAGTCAGCGTCGAACGGTGAACCGTTCCCCCAGTTCCCGACGTGCATCCCGCTCGCGGGGGCAGGGCTGCCGCTGGCGGCCCCGTTGGCCACCGAGGTGGAGGTGGGCGTGCTGTCGTTGTGCCCGGAGATCAGCACGTCCTCCGCCGGGCAGGACTGCCCGGGAATGGTCACGGTGGCGTCGTTGAGCTGGAAGGGGAATGTCTGGTTGCCGGTGCCGCGGCAGCACGGCTCGAAGTGGTCTTTGACCGTGAGGAAACGCCCCATCGGCCCCATGTGATCTTGCGAGGTGTCGGTGATCTCCTTCTTCCACCAGGCGTAGAACTCGTTCGCCCCGTTGTAGTTGGGCGGCAGGTTGTTCGCGTCGGAGGGGCTGGCTGGCGGCCCGTCCGCCCCGGCGATCCGGGTGATGAACTTGGTCGAGGAGTAGTAGAGCTCGTGGTAGAGGAAATTGGTGTCGATGACCGGGTGCGCGGTGGTCGACAGCGCCGATGCCGCCGCGCTCGCCGGTGTGCCCTGCGCCTGGGACGCCCCCGGGAGCAGCGCGCCGAAAGCGACGGCCAGGGCCACGGCCAGCGGTGTCAGGAGCTTGCGCAGCGGCTTGTTTCTCATGGCGAAACCTCCAGGCTCCCGTTTCACGACCCGGCCGCGTGCTGCGCGGCGCTGATCAGGCTGGCTGATTCGGCGGCGGTCAAGGTGCCGCACGGGTTCGTCGCCGGTGCCGGCCCTGACGGGCTGTCGACCGCGACTGCCTGCCGGTACACCCCCCACGTGTTGCCCGCGCCCACCGCCAGCTTGACGTCGGCAAAGGCGGGCGAGGTGAACGTGTGGGTGACTGTCTTCCCGGTGGCGTGAGTGCCGTCCCCGAAGTCCCAGTAGTACTGCAGGCCGTCCGTCGAGCCCTTCGTGCTACGGGAGAAGCCGGCGTTGAACGTGACCGTCTTGGTCGAGGTCGGGTTGACCGGGTCGGTCTCGAAGTAGGCGATCGGGGAGTTCGGCTGCGGCGTCGCGCCGAGGTAGTGGTCCCCCGCGAGCAGCAGG
>JAIRTY010000756.1 GCA_031254715.1 Nocardiopsaceae bacterium
AGGCCAGGTCGATCTCGGCGAGGCTGCGGACAACCAGCGACACGCCGGCCGCAGCGGTGACGGCCTCCCGCAGCGCGTCCAGGGCCGTTCCCAGGTCCGGCCGGCGCAGTGTCAGCAGCACGACCAGCGAACTGGCGCGCACCTGCCACGCCGATCCGATTCGCTGGCTGGCCAGCCGCCGCCCCAGCTGCGCGGCGTCCCGGCTGGCTCCGAGGTCCGCCACCACGATCGCGTAATAGCCCGCCACCGGCACCCCGAGGATCCGGGAAGCCTCCTGCGCGAACGCCAGGTCTTTCGCCCGGCCGTGCAGCAGTCCTTCCCAGAGGCTGGCGCGGCGTTGCTCATCGGCGCGGAGCAGATCACTTTCCGCAGCCCGGTAGGCGGCGGCCACTTCCGCGGAGGTGGCGTCGACGACCTCCCACAGCCGGGTCGCCAGATCCAGCAGGCCATCCGTATCGACCAGGTTGTCGGCGTGAGCCTGCTCGATCAGTGCTTCCCAGACCAGCCGGCCGCCCAGGCGGAACGAGCGCAGCACATCATCCAGCGGCATTCGCTGCTCGGCCCGCCGCCGGCCGGTCGCCCGCGCAGCGTCGTAGTACGCGTCGATCTCAGCGCTGCCGCCCCGCGCCGGGCGCTGGGCGATCAGCTGGAGGACGCGGGTGATGTTGTCGCGGCACGAGCGCAACAGGTCATCGCGCGAGACGACAGCCAGCGTGCGGTAGCCAGGATTCTGCTCCTGGATCGTCCGCACCAGTGCGTCCGCCAGCGCGGGCACCCGCTCCAGCACCCGCACCGCGAGTGACTCAGCCGCCCGCGGCTGGCTGGCGGTTGACTGCTTCATTTCCGCAGCAGCTAGATTTTCCGGCCGATGCCGCAGTAGTGCGGCACGACCTGGCTGGTGGCCGAACCGATGTCCGGCTCCGGCGGGTCGGGCCGCCACTGGGGAAGTTGCACGACCCCGGGTTCGAGCAGTTCCATGCCCTCGAAGAAGCGGGCGATGACCGCAGGTGACCGGAGCACAATCTCATAGGGGCTCCGCTCGTTCCAGATCCGCGCCGCCTCAGCCATCTCGTCAGAGACGTCCTTCGCGGGGTGTGAGATCACCAGATAGCTGCCCGAGGGCAGCGCGTCCATCAGCCGGGCGACAATCGCATGCGGGTCCTCGCTGTCGCTGATGAAGCCCAGAATCGCGAGCAGCAGCACCGCTACCGGCTGGCTGAAATCAAGGGTCTCGCTTGCCGACCCCAAGATCTTGTCCGGTTCCCGCAGGTCGGCATCGATGTAGTCGGTCCTGCCCGGGAGGGTGCTGGTCAGCAGCGCCCGGGCGTGCGCCAGCACCACCGGGTCGTTGTCGGTATAGACGATGCGCGCTTCGGGCGCGATCGCCTGGGCCACCTGATGCGTGTTGTTCGCTGTCGGGATGCCCGTGCCGATGTCGAGGAACTGCCGGACGCCCGCCTCCCCGGCCAGGTACCGCACGGCACGGCCCAGGAACTCGCGATCGGCGCGGGCGAGCACGCCCACGACGGGCAGGGCCCGCAGGGTCTGCTCACCCACTTCCCTGTCCACCTGGAAGTTGTCCTTTCCCCCGAGCCAGTAGTTCCAGACCCGCGCTGGATTCGGCACCGTGGGGTCAACTCCCGGCGGCACCGCCCTGGCCGGGCCTCCAGCCGATTCCTCAGCCACTCATTCGCCTTTCCCGAACACCCACATCAACCGCATGCGGCACAAACGACGCAAGTCGCCGGGTCGCAACAGACCGCACGATACCGGGTTCCGGAGTGCGGCTCAGGACACTTGTCCCTGCGCCCAGTCCGGACGTAGCCGGCTGACGGCCAGCACGCACATGTCGTCGACCTGCGGTTCGGCGGCGAGTGAGGCGATCAAATCGTCGCAAAAGCCGCCGAGCGGAGCGCCGGGCCGCCATGCCTGCAATCGCTGCGCGACCCGCGCTATGCCGTCCGTGACGTCCTCGCCGCGCCTTTCGATCAGCCCATCGGTGTACATGAGCAGGATGTCGCCGGCGTCGAAACCCATCTGGCCCTGGGTGTACTGAGCAAAGCCGTACTCGCTGGGGAGGCACAGGGCTGGTCCCTCGGCTGGCGGGGAGATCTCGACTGTCCCGGTCTTGGCGCGGCGGATCAGTACCGGCGGGTGGCCGGCGGTGGCGTAGGTGACCAGGGACACGTCGGGCTCGATGATCGCAGCCGCCACGGTGGCGAACTTCCCGGTGGTCGCCAAGTCCGTGACACGCGCCAGCTCATCCAGGATGCTGGCGGGCTGGTGGCCGGCGATGGCCAGGGTACGCCCGGCGTTGCGCAGCTGTGTCATATCCTCGGCGGCGGCCAGGCCGTGTCCGACCACGTCGCCGACAGCCAGGTAGGCGCGGTTGCCCGGCAGGGCCAGTGCGTCGTACCAGTCCCCGCCGATGTGCATGGCCGTTCCGGCCGGCCGGTAGCTGGCTCCGACCTCCAGGCCGGGAATCACCGCCGCCGTCGTGGGCATGACCGCCCGCTGCAGGACCGCGGCGAGCGCATGCTCATCGGCGTAGACCCGGGCGCGGACCTGGGCCTGCGCGACAAGGTCGGCGATGGCAGCGACGACGGCGAGCTGCCCCGGCTCGAACTGCTGGGGATGCCGCCACGTCAGGGCGATCACGCCAACGGGTGCTGTGCCCACCCACAGCGGCCATGCCAGCCAGCTCGACCCCTGCCCGGCGAGCGCCAGCGATTCCGGCCCCGGATAGCGCCGCTCATACTCTGCGGCTGTCCGGATGATCACCGGGCGGCCTGTCCGGACCGCATCGGTTGCAGCCGTAGGGACGTCCATCGGCAGGTCCGGGAATTGCCTGCGGGCCTCCCCGCCGTAGCCGGCGGTGGCGTTCCATGCCAGCCGCCGGCCGTCCTGGCTGATGACGCCGAGGCATAGCGCATCGGCGCCGCCTGCGGCCGCGCGGACGTGATCGGCCACCACGTCGCCGATCGCCTCGGGGGTCAGCGCCGCGGCGAGCAGCCTGGTGAGTTCGGCAACTGTCTCGACCCGCGCATGCCCGCGCTGCTCGGCCTCCCGCAGCCGGGCCCGCTCCAGCGCCCGGCTCGTGGTCTCGGCCATGCTCCGCAGATACTCCCGTTCCACGGCGGTCACCTCATGCGGCCCGGCCCACCGTATGCCGAGATAGCCGAGGGCGCCGATCTCAGTGAGCAACGGGAGCGCGGCCGTGCACCCGGCCCCCGCGCCGGGTGCTGTCGAGCCGGCCAGGTACACCGGCGCGCGGTCCCGGACCGCGCGCGGTCCCGGCGCGTCGGAATCGATCACCCGCTCCGCCGGCGTGACCGCCACTGTCGCGGCGGCATCGCCGGCCGCAAGCGGCTCGAGCCGATGTCCGTCGCCGGCCAGCATGCTGATCACCACCTGCGCCGCGTCAAGCCGGGCGCGGACGGCAGCGGACACGTGGTCTCCGACGAACTTGACCGTAGCGGCGTCACTGAGCACCACCCCCAGTTCGGCTGCCTCCCGCCGGGCCTCGGCCATCGCCCGCTCCAGCCGCGCGCTGTCCCGGTCCGCCGTCGCCGACAGCCGGCCAGCGACTTCCTGCGCCAGCACCCAGCCGACCAGGACGACCAGGGCGGTATACCCCTGCGTCACGGCGACCGAAGCCGCGGTCGACAGCCCCAGATGAGCGAACTCGCCGTACCCGGCGGCCGTCATGTAGTTGGCCACCGCGGCGAACGCCGCGCCAGCAAGGACCACGCCCAGGTCTTGCAGCCGGATCGCCGCCAGCGCCAGGATCGGCAAGAACGGCAGGCTGGACAGTTCGCCGAAGCGGAACGCCAGGACCGAGAGCCCGATCGCGAGCAGGATCACCAGTACCAGTTCGAGCCACCGCGCGGACACCAGTGCCCGCCGCTGCGCCCACAGCAGCACCGGGCCGCCGATCACCAGCACCGCGATCCCGTCCCCGGCCCACCATTGCAGGAGCAGTCCCGGCCACCAGCCGCCCTCGCTCGCCCAGCTCGCAGTTGCCCCGATCAGCCCGCCCGCAAGCGGCCCGAGCACCGCGGCGCCCAGGACGAACCGGCCCAGACCCAGGCGGGTCCCGAGATCCGGCCGCTGTCCTGCGCAGAACCAGCGAACCAACGATGCGCCGGTCACCGGCTCCACCACGTTGCCCAGCGCCGAGGCCAGCGCCACCGTGAGCGTCAAATGATGGTGCAGATCGACACCGACCTCGCTGACAACCATCGCGGCGATCACCACCGGCCAGCGCCGCCGTGCTACCAGCAGCAGAGCTGCCACATCGACACCAGACGGGGGGTAACCGAAGGCCAGGCCAGAGCTGAAGTGGTGCCACGACAGTTCGGCGCCTACCACGTACGTGCTGGCGATCAGCACGAACAAGCCCACCGAGCGCCCGGTCGCTGATCGTGCCCAGCGTCCCAGGTTCGCCCGGCACGCCGTTAGTCCAGCGCGCAGCCGGGCGCCAGCCAGCATTGCACGCGGACCGGCCGGTTCCAGCCCGAGCCGCCGGGGGGAGGCCTGGCGTATTGTCACATGATCATCCCCGAAAAATAAACCCGGCCGCTGGCCGGTTATTTACTGCCGCGAGAGTGAACGGCTCCGTAGCAATCCCGCGTTCCCCTGACGCGTCGCCACCAGGGAGGACAGGCCCGAGGCCAGTCGCTGCTTGGCTTCCTCTAAAGGCGTCCAGTTTAGCCCGGTCACTGCCGCTATTTCACTAGTAGTCCAGTATCTCTGAGGGACCCGATGACATGTGTTGTCAGATTGCAGTAATTCTGTGCCGGAATGAACATCAAAGATACCGAGAGTGAACTATTCATCACTTTCAGTATCGCCGCCCGCGGGGCCGGCGGCGTCCAGGCGGCGCACCGAGATGAGGCACAGGCCGAGGTCACGGATCTTGGTCAGCAGCCCGTGCAGCGCGGGCTGATCGGGGATGGGGCCGGAGATGACCGTCTGCGTGCCGTCTGCGCCGACCTGGAGGCCGCCGAACCAGTCGGCCCAGCGGTCATCGAGCAGGCCCTCGACGCGGATTTCGTACCGGTCCGGCCGTCCTGGGCCGCTCCCTGGGAATGCCATCGGGATCCTTCTGCTTGGGTGCGTTGCTTGCTGCTGGCACGCTACGTAGGATCTGCCGGCCGGGGCGTCACCCGATGGTGGCAGTGCGGGTGGAACCTTCCGGCGATCATGCAGCTGCCAGCGAGGACCTGGTCAGCGGCGCACGGGTGCGGTGAACCAGCAGCCCTCCGGCCTCATCCGCCATGTGGTCTGGGCCATCAGGTCAGGCTCAGCCGCTCATGCACGCACCACGGCTCCACCAGGAACGCCGGGTCAGCGATCACCGGTGCTTGCCCGGACTGTGCGGCGGGCATCCGGGCACCTGGCTCGGCCTGATCCCCTAGCCCGGCGCACCCTGTCCTCCGCGGGCCTGCCGTGCCCGGGACGACGGCGCGGTGCCGCTGGCCAGTGACGGGGGAGGATTCCACCCCAGAGTCCACCTTCGGGTGACGCCTTCTTTGGCATCCCGTTCATAACGTGCCGGGTAATCGGACCTTGAGAGGAGCACAGATGGTCACCGTGGGACTGCTCATCCGCATCGAGGCCAAGCCGGACAAGGTGCCGGAGATCGAGGCCATGCTGAAATCGGCGCTGGATCAGGTACGCGAGGACACGGCGACGGTCGTCTGGTTCGCGCTCCGCCTCGGGCCCACGACGTTCGGAGTCTTCGACGCATCCGTCGACGAGGCCGGCCGCCAGGCACACCTGGACGCCTACGGCGGCGCGCTGCGCGCGGCAGCGGCGGACCTGTTCGCTGGGTCGCCAGCCATCGAGTACGTCGACGTCATAGGCGCAAAGCTGCCGGAGAGTAACCAGACCCGGTGATCGATAACCGAAGTCGCTGGCCGCGGAGACCGCCCTGCTCACCTTGAGCGGGCAACTCAATTACCACACGGAAGTATCCATGAAGCTCACGATCATCGCAGCAACCGGCGGAGTCGGCCGGGAACTGCTGCAGCAGGCCGTCGCTGCCGGGCACGACGTCACCGCCGTGGTCCGCAACCCGGGCAAGCTGTCACGGCAGGTTCGCAGCGTCACCGCCGATCTGACGGCCGCAGATCCGGCGGCGCTCGAGACAGCCGTCGCCGGGTCTGACGCCGTGCTCTCCGGCCTCGGCCCGCACTCCAACTCCGACGCCGGGATCGCGACCCAGGGAACCGGCGCCATCGTCGCGGCCATGAAAGCCGCCGGAGCGCGGCGGATCGTCGCCGTCAGCGCCGCACCGGTCGGCGTCGTCCCCACGCCCGGCCGCCCCAGCCCGCCTAAGCACGACCCTGGGGATGGGTTTTTCATGCGGCATCTGTTCAGCCGCGTGGCCAGCGTCATGTTCGGAAAGGTGTATGACGACCTGGCGCAGATGGAGGACATCCTCGCCGGAAGCGGCCTGGACTGGACCGTCGTGCGGCCACCGCAGCTGACCGACAAGCCGCTGACCGGAACCTACCGGACCGCGTACGGGCAGAACCTCCGGGGCGGCTGGTCGGTTCCCCGTGCCGACGTCGCTCACCTCATGCTCGCCGTGCTCGGCCAGCCGGAAACGATCGGTCAGGTCATCGGAATCGCCAGCTGAACCCTGCCCTCGCCGGATCCTGCGGGGGCGATCAGGACTGCGCCGGAGGTCAGGCTGGCCGCTAGTATGACCAGACCACCCGCGACGGTGGTTATCGCTGGACACGCTGACTCTGGGTTGCCGATGGCCGAGCCGCCGGCGGCTCCTGCCGGGGATGCTGCTTCCGGGCAGGATGTCCTGCTGGCCACCAAGCTGCATGTGCCCCGTCCGCTGCCGGGGTTCGTGTCCCGCCCGCGGCTGGTGGCCCGGCTCGGTGAGGGCGCGGCCGCGGGCGTGGCCGTGGTGTCTGCCCCGGCGGGATTCGGCAAGACGGCCCTGGTTGCCGACTGGGCCCGGGCCGGCGATCAGCCGGTGGCCTGGCTGTCGCTGGATGCTGGCGACAATGACCCGGTGCGGTTCTGGCGGCACGCGATCGGCACGCTGGACCGGGTGCGGCCGGGGCTCTCCGCGCGCGTCGGCGCCTTCCTGGGCCCGCCTGCGCCGGCCTCGTTTGAGGGCCTGGTAACCGCGCTGATCAACGAGCTGGCCCAGCCGGGTGACGGTGATGTCTCGCTGGTGCTCGACGACTACCACCTGATCGAGGCCCAGCCGGTGCATGCGTCGCTGACTTTCTTGCTGGAGCACCGGCCGCCGGGCCTGCATCTGGTACTGGCCAGCCGTTCCGATCCGCCGCTGTCGCTGGCCCGGCTCCGGGCCGGCGGCCACCTGGCCGAGTTGCGCGTCGCTGACCTGCGGTTCAGTGAACAGGAGGCGGCCGACCTGCTGCGCGAGGCGGTTGGCGCCGACCTGCCGGGGGCTTCCGTAATGGCGCTGGCGGCACGTACCGAGGGCTGGGTGGCCGGCCTGCAGCTGGCGGGCCTATCGCTGCGGGGGCAGTCAGATCCGGCCCGGTTCGTGGCGGGCTTCAGCGGCAGCCACCGGTACGTGCTGGACTACCTGGCCGAGGAGGTCCTCGAACGGCAGAGCGAGCAGGTACGCGAGTTCCTGCTGGAGACCTCGGTCCTGGACCGGCTGAGCGGCCCGCTGTGCGATGCGGTCACCGGCCGCTCCGGAAGCCAGGCGATGCTGGAGAGGATCGAGAAGGCGAACCTGTTCCTGCTGCCGCTGGATGAGGTGCGTGGCTGGTGGCGCTACCACCACCTGTTCGCTGACCTGCTCCTGG
The DNA here is from genome assembly GCA_031254715.1 of Nocardiopsaceae bacterium. GTDB lineage: Bacteria > Actinomycetota > Actinomycetes > Streptosporangiales > Streptosporangiaceae > JAIRTY01. Next base: position 7,809 of record JAIRTY010000756.1, read on the forward strand.
CCCGCCTGCAGGCCGAACGGTCCGGCCAGGTCGCGAAGCTGCACCGGGCAGCGGCTGGCTGGCACGACGAGCACGGCGCCGCCGGCGACGCCGTCCGGCATGCGCTCGCAGCCGGCGACACTGTGTGGGCGGCCCGGCTGATCGAGCGGTACGCCGACGAGCTTCACCTGCGCAGCGAGCGGGCGACCCTGCAGCAGTGGCATGCCGCGCTGCCCGCCGAACTGGTCGCCACCCGGCCCCGGCTGTTGCTTGCTGACGGGCGGATGGCCCTGCTCGGCGGCCAGGTGGAGGAGGCCGGGGCGGCGCTGAAGGCAGCCGAGCGGGCGTGGGCAAGCGCACCGGCTGCGCAGGAGCCGTTCGAGCCGTCGGTCGGGCGGGGCGCGAGCGTGTTCGCGAACGTTCCCGCCACGATCGCGCTTGAGCATGCCTTCCTCGCCGAGTTCCGCGGGGACGCCGAGAGCATGACCGCATTCGCCTCGCGGGCGCTGGGTGAGCTCGGCGAGGACGAGTGGATGCTGGCCTCTCTCGCCGGCGAGCGGATGGCGGTGGCCGAGTGGCTGCGTGGCCGTCTCGGCGAGGCCGAGCAGGCGATAGGTTCCAGAGTCGCCGGGTTGCGGGCGGCCGGAGAGCCGACCATGGCCGCATGGGGCGGCTACTACTTGGGCCTGATCCAGCGCGCCCAGGGCCGGCTGGACGCCGCCGTCCGGACCTACCAGCTGGTACTGGAGACCACCGCGCCGCCGGGCGGCCCGGCAGTCCCGGCGGCGGGAATCGCCCACGTGGGCCTGGCCGAGGTCGCCTACCAGCGCGACGACCTGGATGCCGCGCTACGCCATGCCGAGGCGGGCATCGCGGCCTGCCGGCAGGTCCTCTACACCCCGCCGCTGGCTACCGGCCTGGCCGTGCTGGCGTGGATCCGGCAGGCACAGGGCGACCGGGCCGGGGCGCTGGCAGCGATGGCCGATGCCGACCGGGCGGGGCCGGGCGCGGCGGTGACCAGCTTGCTGAACCCGGTGCCCGCACAGCGTGCCCGGCTGCTGCTTGCCCAGGGCGAAGTTGCCGAGGCGGCCCGCTGGGGGGAACACCGTCGCCTGAGCCCGGCCGACGAGGCGCCCTATAGCCGGGAGCCGGAATACCTGGTGCTGGCCCGGGTGCTGCTTGCCCAGGATGAGCCCGGCCAGGCGCTGGGGCTGCTGGACCGGATGCATGCGGCGGCCGCCCAGGAACGGGCCGGCAGCACCATCGAGATCCAGGCGCTCCGGGCGCTGGCGCTTGCTGCGGCGGACAACGAGAAAGCCGCGGTAGAGGTACTCGCCCGGGCACTCACCCTGGCCTGCCCGCAAGGCTATGTCCGGGTGTTCGCCGATGAGGGCAGGCCCATGAACGCCCTGCTCGCCCGGCTGGTCGCCGCCCAGCGGGCGGAGCATGCCGCTGCCCGCAGCGTCCAGCTCGGCTGCCTCGCCCGCCTGCTGCACGCCTCCGGCGGCGACGACACCGGACGGGGTACCGTTGCGCCGGTCCCGGGCCTGGTGGACCAGCTCACCGCCCGGGAGCTGGAGATCCTGGGACTCCTGGCCGCCGGCACCCCAAACCCGGCTATCGCCGAGCAGCTGGTGGTCACCCTCCACACGGTCAAGAAGCACGTCAGTCACATTCTCGGCAAGCTCGGCGCGGCCAACCGGACCGAAGCCGTCACCCGCGCGCGCCAGCTCGGCCTTATCCCGTAGCGCCGTCGATGGCGGCCTGGCCGCGGCACTGCGGTGCCCCCCGGAGTGGCTATGGCACGAGGGTGCCATCGGGCCAGGCACGGAAGATTCCACCCGGAGGGCCACCTTCGGGTGACGACGGGGGCCGGGGTGCGTTCGTAGCGTGCCGGAGTGACGGCACCTGCCCGGACCGGGGAAGGCGCTCACCGCAGGTTCCCAGCGCCCCGGCCGGCCGCTGCCGGTATCCGTAGGGAGGCGGCATGAACCCGAATCTGGCCACAATGACGGCCCCCGGGATGCCCAGGGAATCGGGCCTGGCCGTGACGGCGCGGGCGCAACGGGCCGCGCGGTTTGAGCGGGACGCGTTGCCGTACCTGGATCAGCTGCAGGCCACGGCGATGCGCATGACCCGCAATCGCGCTGACGCGGACGACCTGGTCCAGGAGACCTTCACCAGGGCCTACGCCTCGTTCGGGACATTCCAGCCCCGCACGAACATGCGGGCCTGGCTGTACACGATCTTGACCAACACCTTTATCAGCAGCTGCCGCAAGCGGCAGCGCGAGCCGCGGCCAGTGAGCACCGGCGAGCTCGGGGACAGGCAGTTGGCCGGTGCCTGGGCCACTGCATCGTCCGGGCTGGGGCCGGCCGAGGCCGAAGCCCTGGGGCGGCTGCCCGATCCCCGGATCAGGTGCGCGCTGCAAGCGCTTCCTGAAGACTTCCGCACCGCGGTGTACCTGGCCGACGTCGAGGGCTACGCCTACCGGGAGATCGCGGCCATCATGGGCACCCCGATCGGGACCGTGAT
>JAIRTY010000764.1 GCA_031254715.1 Nocardiopsaceae bacterium
CGAGTACGTCGAGCGCCGGATCCGCGCCTACATCCGCTGGAACGCCGCGGTCATGGTCAGCCGCGCCAACCGGCCGGAGATCGGGGTCGGCGGCCACATCGCGACGTACGCGTCCGCGGCGAGCCTGTACGAGGTCGGCTTCAACCACTTCTTCCGCGGCAAGGACCACGGCCAGGCCGGGGACCAGGTGTTCTTCCAGGGTCACGCCTCGCCCGGCATCTACGCGCGCGCGTTCCTCGAGGGCAGGCTCGCCGAGCAGCAGCTCGACGGCTTCCGGCAGGAACTGTCCCGGCCCGGCGGCGGGCTGCCGTCCTACCCGCACCCGCGGTTGATGCCGGACTTCTGGGAATTCCCCACCGTCTCCATGGGGCTGGGCGCGATCAACGCCGTCTACCAGGCCCGGTTCAACCGGTACCTGCTGGCGAGGCAGATCGCGGACACCAGCAACTCCCGCGTTTGGGCGTTCCTTGGCGACGGCGAGATGGACGAGCCGGAGGCCCTCGGCGCGATCGGCGTGGCCGCCCGGGAGGAGCTGGACAACCTCACCTTCGTCATCAACTGCAACCTGCAGCGGCTGGACGGGCCGGTGCGCGGCAACGGCAAGATCATCCAGGAGCTGGAGGCGGTCTTCCGCGGCGCCGGCTGGAACGTGATCAAGGTCATCTGGGGCCGGGACTGGGACCCGCTGCTGGCCCAGGACACCGACGGGGTGCTGGTCAACAGGATGAACACCACCCCGGACGGGCAGTTCCAGACCTACGCCGTCGAGTCCGGCGACTACATCCGCGAGAACTTCTTCGGCAGTGACCCCCGGCTCCGGGCGATGGCCGCCCACCTGAGCGACGACGAGCTCCGCAACCTGTCCCGGGGCGGGCACGACTACCGCAAGGTCTACGCGGCTTTCAAGGCGGCCAGGGAGCACGTGGGCCAGCCAACGGTGATCCTCGCCCACACCATCAAGGGCTGGACGCTCGGCCCCGACTTCGAGGCCCGCAACGCCACCCATCAGATGAAGAAGCTCACCGTGGCGGAGCTGAAGGAGTTCCGCGACCGGCTCTACCTGCCGATCCCTGACGAGGCGCTGGAAGCCGAGCGGCCGCCCTACTACCACCCGGGCGAGAACTCCGACGAGATCGCCTACATGCGGGAACGGCGGGCCGCGCTGGGCGGCTACCTGCCGCGGCGGGTGGTCAGGTCCAAGCCGCTGGCGCTGCCGGGGGACGCGCCCTACGCCGAGCTCAGGCGCGGCTCTGGCAAGCAGCAGGTGGCCACCACGATGGCGTTCGTCCGGCTGCTCAAGGACCTCATGAAGGACCCGGAGATCGGCAAGCGGTTCGTCCCGATCATCCCGGACGAGGCGCGGACGTTCGGGATGGACTCGCTGTTCCCGAGCGCCAAGATCTACTCCCCGCACGGGCAGCGGTACGAGGCCGTGGACCGGGCGCTGCTGCTGTCCTACAAGGAGGCCGAGGGCGGGCAGATCCTGCACGAGGGCATCAGCGAGTCCGGCGCGATGGGCTCGGTGATCGCGGCCGGCACCTCGTACGCGACCCACGCCGCGCCGATGATCCCGGTGTACGTGTTCTACTCGATGTTCGGCTGGCAGCGCACCGGCGACCAGATGTGGGCGCTCGGCGACCAGCTCGGGCGCGGGTTCCTGCTCGGCGCCACGGCCGGCCGCACCACCCTGACCGGCGAGGGCCTGCAGCACAACGACGGCCATTCGCAGCTGCTGGCCTCGGTCAGCCCGGCCTGCGTGGCCTATGACCCGGCGTGGGCGTTCGAGATCTCCGCCATCGTCAGGGACGGGCTGCGCCGGATGTACGGGCCGAGCGAGGAGCACCCGCACGGCGAGGACATCTTCTATTACCTGACCGTCTACAACGAGCCGTACCAGCAACCGGCCGAGCCCGCTGACTACCCGGGCGGGAGCGCGGCGCTGGAGCGGGACATCCTGCGCGGGCTGTACCGGTACGCCCCGGCACCGGCCGACGCCGCTGCCGCTGGGCAGGCGCCCGGCGAGGCGGCCGATGCCGCTGCGGCCGACGGGTCCGCTGGCGGGAACGGGAACGGGAACGGGAACGGCGACCGGCCGCGGGCCCGGATCCTCGCCTCCGGCGTGGCCGTGCGGTGGGCACTGGCGGCGCAGCGGCTGCTCGCCGGGGACTGGGGCGTCGAGGCGGAAGTCTGGTCCGCGACGTCCTGGACCGAGCTGCGCCGCGACGCGCTCGGCTGCGAGGAGTGGAACCTGCTCCACCCCGACGCCGAGCCGCGGGTGCCCTACCTGAGCGAGGCCCTGGGCGGCCAGCCGTCCCCGGTGGTGGCGGTCAGCGACTGGATCAGGGCGGTGCCCGACCAGATCGCCCGGTGGGTGCCGGCGCCGTTTACCTCGCTCGGCACCGACGGCTACGGGTTCTCCGACACCCGCGCCGCCGCCCGCCGGTTCTTCCACGTGGACGGCGAGTCGATCACGCTGGCCGTGCTCAGCCAGCTGGCCCGGCGGGGCGAGGTCAAGCCCGAGTCGCTGAGCCAGGCGATCGAGCGCTACCAGCTCGACCTCCCCGTCAGCACCGCCCTGTCCGAGAGCGGCTGACCCTGGGCCCGGCTACCCGATGATCTCAATCGTCGTTCCGAGCGCCCGGTAGGTGTCGGCGGCCCGGCGGTCCCGGGTCGCCAGGGTCAGCCCGTGTTCCACCGCGGCCATGGCAACCAGGGCGTCGTAGACGGCCCCGCCGGCGATGGCGAGTTGCGGCAATCGCGCCAGGAGGGTCGCCGTCGCATCGGCGCTCAGGAAGCGGGAGGCAGGGAAGTTCCGGCGGATGATCTCGCCAATTACCCCCGGCTTGCGCCGGAGCGGAGTCGGCAGCCTGGTGAGCACGGAAAAGGTCTCGAACGCGGCATGCCCCGCCAGTCCCAGCCGCCGGCCCCTGACCGCGGCTGACGTCTCGTGGTGACCGGGGTGGTCGCTGACGGTCAGGGCAATCGCGACGCTGCTGTCAACCAGCAGGTCCGGGTCGTCATCGCTGGTCTGCATAGCGGAGCGCTCGCACCAGGTCGTCGTCGATGTCAGCACCAGCGGCGGGGATCACCAGGCGCCCATCCTCCTCGGCGAACTCATCGCCAGCAATCGGCTCGATCCGCAGCCCCGCGCCCTCTGCAACGACTTCGACCTCACCGGGGGCCAGGCCGGCCTGGTCGCGCAGCTGCTTCGGTATAACCAGACGACCTGCCCTATCAATGGTTGCTCGCATGCCTTAAACCTACCATGCAAGACCCACGCGATGCGGACGACTGGCCCCGCACCGCCACCTCAGCCGGGCACCGGAGCGAACGTGGCAGGTCCGGCATGATCAATATCCATGGCGGTGCCCAGCAGCCGCCAGAAGCCGGGTGAGCGGGCGGTCCAGGCGCTCCGGCCCAGGCCCCGGACGCCGCCGCAGCCGGTGGCCTCGACGCTCACGACGGGCAGCTTCCTGCCGTCAGCGGTGAATCCCAGCCGGTAGACGATGCCCCAGTCGGCGGGACAGCTCATGGCACCGGACGGCATCGGGGGAAGCGCGCAGACGGCCCGCGCGACGGAGCGGGCCTTCGCCGGCCCGGTGACCGTGACCCGGGCCGGGAAGGTGAAGCGCTGGTGGTTGCGCGGGATCTGGTTGACCCGCTCGACCACCAGCCGGTCGACCCGTCCGGCGCTGGCGCACAGGCCGTCGCCGCTGGCCGGGGTCCCGGCGCTGGCCGGGGTCCCGGCCCGGGCGGTGCCGCAGGCAGCCACCGCAGTGCAGCCCAGGGTGATGGCCAGGACCAGCAGGCCTGGCAGGCGCGCGTGCCCGGCAGGCGGCAGCAGGGCCATCGCGGCCCCCTTCCCGGCTTCCCTTTGCGAGGGTCGCCCGGTCGCGGCCAGTGATGTCAGTTGGACGCGCCCCGGCCGCGGCTGGTTGCGCCGCCGGCCCTGGTCCATGATCGTGGCACCCTAGGAGAATGACGTCGCCTCGCGAGGCAGCCGGCCGGGTGCGCGCGGAGACCATCGAACGGCTGGAACGCTCGATGGGGATGCTCGGCACCGCCGCCATGGGGTCGATGGAGCGGCGGCTGCCCTGGTTCCGGGCACTGTCGGCGGAGCACCGGTCGTGGATCGGCCTGGTCGCCCAGGCCGGGATCGCCGCCTTCGTGGACTGGGTCAAGCACCCTGAGCGCAGCCGCAGCGCGGTGGCGGGTGAGGTGTTCGGCACCGCGCCCCGCGAGCTGGCCCGGGCGGTCAGCCTCCAGCAGGTGGTGGAGATGGTGCGGGTCACCATCGACGTGGTCGAG
>JAIRTY010000789.1 GCA_031254715.1 Nocardiopsaceae bacterium
GTCCTGACCAGTGCCCGCTCGAAGCCCGTGACGTGGGTGCCGCCCTTGGGGGTGGCGATCACGTTGACGAAGGAGCGGACCACGGTGTCGTACCCGGTGCCCCACCGCAGCGCGACGTCGACCGAGAGCTCCCGCTCCACGTCGGTCGGGGTGAGATGACCGCGGTCGTCGAGGACCGGCACCGTCTCGGTGAACCGGCCCGAGCCGGTCAGCCGGATCACGTCGGTGACCGGCTCACCGGGGGCCAGATGGGCGCAGAACTCGCTGATGCCGCCGTCGAAGCGGAACTCAGCCTCCCGCGACTGCGCCGGATCCGCGGCCGCGTCCCCGGCCAGCGGGAGCGTCCGCTCCCCCGCCAGCAGGCTGGCCCGGTCCCCGGCCGCCCGGTCCGCGTCCGGCCGCTCGTCCAGCAGCCGGATGGCCAGGCCCGGCACCAGGTAGGCGGTCTGGCGGGCACGCTCGGCCAGCGCCGGGTAGCTCCACTGCGCGTCCTTGACGAACACCTGCGGGTCGGGCCAGAACCTGACCGTGGTGCCGGTCTGCTTCTTCGGCAGCTTCCGGAGCTGCCGGAGGCCCGCCTTGGCCCGGAATCCGGCGTCCGGCCCATCGCCGTCGAACTCGCACGGCACGCCCCGGCCGAAGCTGCCTGCCCATTCCCGGCCGTCCCGGTCGACCCGCACGTCGAGCCGGACCGCGAGCGCGTTCACCACCGAGGCGCCGACCCCGTGCAGCCCCCCGGACGCGGTGTAGCTGCCGCCGCCGAACTTGCCGCCGGCGTGCAGCCGCGTCATGACCAGTTCGACGCCGGTCAGCCCGGTCTTGGGCTCCACGTCCACCGGGATGCCCCGGCCGTTGTCGCGCACCTCGGCCGACCGGTCCTGGTGCAGGATGACCTCGATCTCGGAGCAGTGGCCGGCCAGCGCCTCATCCACGGCGTTGTCGAAGATCTCCCAGAGGCAATGCATGAGGCCGCGGCCATCGGTAGATCCGATATACATGCCGGGCCGCTTCCGGACCGCCTCCAGGCCCTCGAGCACCGACAGATGGCGGGCTGTGTACCCGTCAGAGCCGAGCCCGGCTGAGCGCAGTGGCCGGGCGGGGGCTTCGCGAACCGCGGTCACGGGGGCTCACTCCTCGAACTGGTTGGCGGACCATCCGCCAGACGTACCCTAACCGGGCCGGCCGGGTGCCGCGCGCCGGCACGCCGAGACATACCTGGTCACCTGGGATAACACGTCCGATACAGTGGTGGCCCAGGTTGGAGCGCTGGAAGGCAGCCGTTCGCTCTTGGCGTACGACGGGCCGGACAGGGAAGTCCAGCACCCGGGAGGCTGTTGTCGACAGCGATGATGGATGGCAGACATCAGCCGGACCGAGGGCCGGCAGCGCGACATGAGGGAGGCGAAATGACCGGGGCCATAGCTCCAAGCAAGCCGCTTACCGCCATGGACGTCTGCGACCGGTGCGGCGCCCAGGCATATGTCCGTGTCGTGCTCCCGGGACAGACGGAGCTCTTCTTCTGCGCGCACCACAGCCGTCAGCACGCTGACGCGCTGGCCAAGGTGGCCGTCGAGATCCAGGACGAGACCGAGCGGCTCTCCTCCCAGGACGACTAAGCGAGAGGGGCCGGGTCCTCCTGGCAGACGCCGGGGACCCGGCCCGGCCCAGGATGGGGCCGTCGGCGCTGGTGAGCGCCGGCGGCCTCAATCCAGGTAGTCGCGGACTACACATGACTTAAACGGCATGCTCACCTGCAGAAACTCGGCGAGTCCGTGCCTCAGCGACTAGTCAGTTCCTTCTGGCGCTCCAGTGCCTGAACTTCTCTCCTGCGCTCCTCTATGCGCTGCTCCATCAGGTCGAGGAAGCGCCCGGCCAGCCCGACCGGCCCTTCGATCCCCGCGTCGATGCGCATCCAGTCGTCCAGCTCATAGTCGCCCGCCATGGCGACGATGAGCATCCGGTTCGTCAGCACCTCGTCTATGGCAGCGGACAACTGATCGTCAACAAGGCTCCTGAGGTACGCGATCTCGGGCGCATCGACGCGCGCATATGCCCAGATGTTCGCGTCCTCCATCTCGCCGAGAAGGCAAGCGAACAGGTAATTGGTCCCGCCCTGCTCGATCAGGCCAGCTAGCGGGATGTCGTATTCGTTGAGGGTCTCGATGGGCGAGACGTTGCCAGCAGGCAGCCACGGCCGCGCTCCCTGCTCGGGGAGCAGCAAATCGCTCATCGTGGCCTCCTCCCGGCTCCTACGTGCCATTGTGGGGTGCCGAAGCACCTGCTGAACATACCCGCTACCTCATCTGTCCAGGCTTCCTGATAACGGACTGAGACGTGCCCCGTGTTCCCGGGCCAGGGGCTATGGGTCACGGTGAAGCCCTGTGCCCGCAGGTCGCCGGCCCTGGCATGGCGTACGCCGTCGCTCTTGGTAGGCGATCCGCCCTTCCGGACGGGCTTGCGGGCCTCGGCAGCCGTCAGCTTGCCGAGGATCACAGACACCGCATCCCTGTCGTTCCGCGCAGATAACGGAACGGCAGTGGCACGCGGATTGCGTCCTGCGCGGCCGCGGCCAGCCGTCCACGCTCGAATCAGCCAGGGCAGTTCGGCGGTGTCACGCCGATATCTTGACTTGGAACGGCATGCTTAGCAGGTTGGTGCGCTATCCGGCTGTCATCGCAGGTCAGAGCCGGATTCCCGGCCGGGCCTCAATCCAGGTAGTCGCGGAGGACCTGGGACCGGGACGGGTGCCGCAGCTTCGACATCGTTTTCGACTCGATCTGCCGGATCCGCTCCCTGGTGACCCCGTACACCTTGCCGATCTCGTCCAGGGTCTTGGGCTGTCCGTCGGTCAGGCCGAACCGCATCGACACCACCCCGGCCTCCCGCTCCGACAGCGTGTCGAGGACCGAGTGGAGCTGCTCCTGCAGCAGGGTGAAGCTGACCGCCTCGCCCGGCTGGATCGCCTCGGAGTCCTCGATCAGGTCGCCGAACTCGCTGTCACCGTCCTCGCCCAGCGGGGTGTGCAGCGAGATGGGCTCCCGGCCGTACTTCTGGACCTCGATGACCTTCTCCGGGGTCATGTCCAGCTCGGCGGCCAGTTCCTCCGGGGTCGGCTCCCGGCCCAGGTCCTGCAGCATCTGCCGCTGCACCCGGGCCAGCTTGTTGATGACCTCGACCATGTGCACCGGGATCCGGATGGTGCGGGCCTGGTCGGCCATGGCCCGGGTGATGGCCTGCCGGATCCACCAGGTCGCGTAGGTGGAGAACGTGTATCCCTTGGTGTAGTCGAACTTCTCCACCGCCCGGATCAGGCCCAGGTTCCCCTCCTGGATCAGGTCCAGGAACAGCATCCCGCGCCCGGTGTAGCGCTTGGCCAGCGAGACCACCAGCCGGAGGTTGGCTTCCAGCAGGTGGTTCTTGGCCCGGCGGCCGTCCTCGGCGATCCACTCCATGTCGATCCGCCCGCTGCTGGACAACGCGCCGGCTGCCTCGGCCAGCTTCTCGTCGGCGAACAGCCCCGCCTCGATCCGCTTGGCCAGCTCGACCTCCTGCTCGGCGTTGAGCAGCGGTACCTTGCCGATCTGCTTGAGGTAGTCCTTGACCGGGTCGGCCGTGGCGCCCGCCGAGGCGACCTGCGCCGCCGGCAGGTCCTCGTCGTCGTCGCCGAAGAAGAAAGCTTCCTCGTCCTCGGACCGGACCTGCACCACGCCGGGCGATGCGAGGGTCACGGCAACGACCGGCGCCGTCCCCGCGGCATTCTCCGGCCCGGCGTCTCCCGGCTCGCCCGCAGCCGCCCCGCCGGCGGTCAGGCCCTCGGCGTCAGCCAGGTCCTCGGCGTCAGCGGAACCCTCCGCCTCCTCCGCGTCCTCAGCGCTTTCGTCCTCAAGCTCGAGATCGAGATCCACCACCGCCAGTTCGGTGAGGTCCTCGAGGTCCGCCCCGTCCAGGCCGTCCTCGGCGTCCAGCTCGCCGTCGGCGGGATCCAGGTCGTCGATCGGGCCGTCCTCGGCCTCATCGAGCTCGCCCGCCGGGGCGATGTCCCCGGCCGCGCCAGCGCCAGCCGCCTCGCCGTTGCCGGGCTCGCCCTCGCCGGCCCGTTCGCGGCCGGCCTTCTTCCGGCCCGCGGTGCGGCTAGCCGCCCTCACCGGCGCGCCTCCGCCCCCGGCGCCCTGCTCGCCCTGGCCAGCATGTCCGGAGTCAGCTCCATCAGAGCCCCCTTCGCGTGCGCTCGCCGCCGCCCGGACGGCCGACCCGGCGCCCCGCCGCGAGCGGGCGCGCTTGCCGCGGGTCGCGCCATCCGCCGGCTCTCCCGGCTGCTGCTCAGTACCCGTGTCGCCCTCGACGAGGGTGACTGGCGTGTCCGCGCGCGAGCGGCCCGGCTCACCGGACCCGGCGGACCCGCGGCCCCTGCGGGCTGGTGCCCGCCCGCCCTGTCCTGCCGTACCGGGCTGCCTCCGCGCTGCGGAGCCTGCAGCGCTCGCCACCGCGGTCACCCCTTCCTTCGCTGGACGGCGGCCTGCCGGACCACCTGCGGGACTGGTGCAACGGAACTGGCAGGCGACACAGACACCTCTCCTGCGTACGTATGCGGGAAAATGGACCCTACTGCATACACCCCGCTAGCGGGACCGTGCCGGGTGGCGGGCCGGCGCCGCGGAACGTCGCACCCGCCGCTAGCCCGTCTCCCGCACCCCACCATAGGTGCAGTTGGCGGGTAGGCCGTACCGGCGCGGGCCCCGGATCCCGGGCGCCCAGCCGGATTTGACCCTCCCACGCCTGCTCCTCCTCGGTCACTTCTTCCTCATCCGCGTCACTTGCTGGCCCTCGCCCGGATCGTCCCCGGCCGGTCCCGCGGCGTCAGCGTCGCGGGCCGGAACGTGCATGACCAGCACAGTTACGTCATCATCCTGCTCATAACCCGTGAGCATGCGATCAACCAGGTATTCGACCAGCCTGCCAGGATCCCGCGCCACCTCCGGCTCGGCCTGCCCGGCGACGGCGACCAGCTCGTCCAAGCCGGCATCCAGGCCGCGGCGGCGGTTCTCCACCAGTCCATCGGAATACAGCACCGCTGTGTTTCCGGGCGGGAGCCGGAACGCGTACTGCTGCCGGGGGCTCGGCCAGCCCAGCGGGGTCCCGGCTTCGCCCCAGTCCAGCCGCGGCGGCGCGTCCCCCGACAGCAGCAGCGGCGGGAGGTGGCCAGCGCTGCCCGCCAGCCCCTCGCCCGACGCGGGGTCGAACACCAGGTAGGCGACGGTGGTGACCTGCTCGTCCAGCTCGGTGGCGGTGAACAGCCGGTCCAGGCCGGTGAGCACGGCGGCGGGCCTGGGATCGGTCAGCGCCAGCGCCCGCAGCGCGTTCCGGACCCGGCCCATGCCGGCCGCGGCGGTCAGCCCCTTGCCCATCACGTCCCCGGCCGC
>JAIRTY010000555.1 GCA_031254715.1 Nocardiopsaceae bacterium
CCGTCAGCACCAGGAGGATCAGCACCAGCTTGACCGGCAGCGGAGCGGTCCGGACCGAATTCCTGATCCTGGCAAGCCATTCTCGCGCCATTCGCCTCCCGCTCGCCGGCATGCCCTGAGGCCGCATCATGCCCCCTCGCGCTGGTCCCTGTATAGCGCATCACGAACCGCAAACACGGGCACACACTCAGATACCGGTGCGCGTAATCCGGGGTCAGGGCCTTGCCGGCCGCGCTCGCCGGGTTGGCTGGTCCTTGCCAGCGGCCGCCATTCGGCTGCCATGATGGCAACGGCGCGGCGGCGTCGCCGGCTGGCTCACCCGGAGGATTTTCATGCACAGAATTGAGGCTGACCTGCTCATTCCCGGCCAGGGTGACCCGATCGCCGATGGCGTCGTGGTGTTCGACGGGCCCTTGCTGGGATATGCGGGCCCGGCCGTCGACGCGCCGGACACCCCGCAGGCAGCCCGCCACCGGGCGGCTGCGGTGATGCCCGGCATGTGGGACTGCCACGGGCACTTCCTCGGCACCCGCTCGTTCGATCTGGGGAAGCTGCCGCGCGAGCCGCTGGCCCTCCGCGCTGCCCGCGCCGCCGGTGACCTGCGGGCGGCCCTGGATGCTGGCATCACGTCGGTACGGGAGGTCGGCGGCCTCGGAGTGGACCTGGCCCGCGCGGTCAGCGAGGGCACGGTGGACGGGCCGGCCATTTATGCGGCCGGCGGCATCCTGAGCATCACCGGCGGTCACGCCGACTTCCACTCCTACCCGCTGTCCTGGATGAGCGACTTCGCCGAGGCCGACGGCTCGTTCTGCCTCGCGGACGGCGTGCCTGGCGCGATGCGGGCGGTGCGGATGCAGCTGCGGCGCGGCGCCAGGGTGATCAAGGTCTGCGCCTCCGGCGGCGTGCTGTCGGAGCTGGACGACCCCGTGCACCAGCAGTTCACGAACGCGGAACTGCGGGCAATCGTCGAGGTGGCCGGCCTGGCCGAGCGGGCGGTCGCCGCTCACTGCCACGGCAAGCCGGGCATCATGGCCGCGCTGCAGGCCGGCGTGCGGACCATCGAGCACGGCACTTACACCGACGACGAGTGCTGCGACGCGATGCTGGAGACCGGGGCCATCCTGGTGCCGACCCGGACCATCATCGAGGACATGCTGGGCAGCCCGGAGGCGGTGCCCGACTACGCGATGGCGAAGCTGCGGACCGTCGCGGGCGTCCATGCCGAGGCCGTGGCCAGGGCCAGGGAGCACGGCGTGACCATCGCGATGGGCACCGACATCGGGCTGTCCGGCGCGGACCGGGTGAACTCGTGGGGCCGGAACGGCGACGAGCTACCCCACCTGGTCAAGCTCGGCCTGACCCCGCTGCAGGCGATCGAGGCGGCGACCGCGACCGCGCCGCTCACGCTCGGCCCGCAGGCGCCGCGCAGCGGGCGGCTGGAGGCCGGCTACGACGCCGACGTGATCACGCTGGATGCCGACCCGGTCGCCGACATCTCGGTGCTGGCCGCCCCTGAGCACGTGACCGGGGTCTGGACCGCCGGCCGCCAGGTCAAGGGGGCCTCCCCGGGCGAGGGCTGATCCGCGCCGACCGGCTGGCTGGCGACCCGCCCGTCCGGAATCCGGACGGCCGGTCAGGATCCGGGCGGCGCGGGGAAGCGGGTCAGGATCCCGGCGGCGCGGGGAAGCCGGTCAGGATCCGGGCGGCGCGGGGAAGCCGCCGACCGCCGTCTCGAACGCCTGCGCGACCCGCAGGCAGGTGGCGTCCCCGGCGCGCGGGCCCACGATCATCAGCCCGGCTGGCAGCCCGCCGGCCAGGCCGGCCGGGACCGAGGTCGCCGGATGCCCGGTGACGTCGAACGGCGCGGTGTTGACGATCATCTCGGTGGAACGGGCGATGCTCTCCTCACGCGGCACGCCCGGCGGCGGGATCTTGCTGGCCACGATCGGCAGCGTCGGCATGACCAGGACGTCCGCCCGGGTCAGCGCCTCGTCGTAGGCGGCGGTTGCCGCCAGCGCCAGGTTCCTTGCCATCGCGTAGTAGGTGCCGTGGTAGCGATCGACGGCGTACCGCCCGGCGAACGCCGCCACCTTGACCGTTTCCGGCAGCTCAGCGGCGTGCTCGCGGCGGCCACGGGCGTAGTGGGCCATCAGCTCCGGGTCGTACCGGCCCGGCCAGTTCATGCCGAATCCGTTCCCGTCGATCATCTGCGTGACCACGCCGTCGGTGGCGATCACGTTCCACACGTGCAGCAGGTCCCGGTGCCAGGGGATGCTGACGTCGCTCACCTCTGCTCCCGCGGCGGCCAGCACGCCGATCGCGTCCCGCACCACGGCGTCTGACTCCGGCTGCGACAGCCCGGGGAAACCGAACCCCTCGGTCACCACGCCGATCCGCAGGCCGGCTATCCCGGCGTCAAGCCCTGCCAGGTAGTCCCCGGCGGCGCCGGGCGGCAGGGCGGGCTGCCGCGGGTCGAGCCCGTCCGGGCCGGCCAGCACGCCCAGCATCAGCGCCGCGTCCCGCACCGTCCGGGTGATCGGGCCCAGGTGGTCAAGCGTGTTCTCGATCGGGAACGCCCCGGTGTAGGGGACCAGCCCGTGCGTGGGCTTGTGGCCGACGGTGCCGCAGAACGAGCTCGGGATGCGGACCGAACCGCCCTGGTCCCCGCCCAGCGCCAGGTCCGCGCCGCCCGAGGCGACCAGCGCCGCGCTGCCGCTGGAGGATCCGCCGGCGGTCCTGGTCCGGTCCCACGGGTTGCGCACCGGCCCGGTCCTGGAGGTGTGGCTGCCGCCGGAGAAGCACAGGTCCTCGCAGACGGACTTGCCAGCGATGATCGCGCCCGCGCCGAGCAGCCGGGTGACCACGGTGGCGTCCCGGCGCGGGACGTACCCTTCGATCGTCGCGGAACCGTTCATCATCGGCAGCCCGGCCACCGCGATGTTGTCCTTGACCGCGACCCGGCGGCCCGCCAGCGGGCCGGTGCCGGTGGTGGCGATCTCGGTGGTCACATACCACGCGCCGAGCTCGTTGTCGCCGGCTGCCGGGCGCTGGTAGGAGCGGGCCGGCGGATCGGGCAGTTGCTGATCGTGCAGCCGTTCGACCTCGTCGTAGGAGGCCAGCAGGGTGCTCGCGAGCGCGCGGAACGACGCCTGGTCGTCCCCGGTGAGCCGCAGCCCGTAATGCTCGGCGATCCGAGCGAGATCGGCATCCGACGGCGGCACGATGGGCATGGCTGCCTCCCAGGTCGCGGGCGCCCGCCCGGATGGCGGCTCCCCTGCCCGCCGAAATTACCGCCAGCGGGCGGCCATCACCGGCCGGTATCGGACACCTGCGCCGCTTTCCTTCCCGAACGGCCGGCTGCCCGTCCGGGGCCGGCTGCCCGTCCGGGACCGGCTGCCCGTCCGGGGCCGGCTGCCGACCGCGCTGGCGGGGCGGCGAGGGCGGCCAGATGCTCATCGAGAATCCCCAGTGCCCAGCTGGCGGAGGCCCGCCGGGGCGTGGTGACGAGTTCGAGGGCGAGCCCGTCAAGCAGCAGCCGCAGGCGGGCGGCCTCGTGCTCAGCGTCGAGGCCGGCGGGCAGCTCCCCGGCTCGGATGGCGTGCGCGAACCGGGCGGCGAGCGGCTCGTGGAGCCGCCGCGCTGCCTCTTCTGCCGCGTCGGCCAGGGCGGGCACCACCGCGGCCTGCGCCATGAAGGCCAGGTGGACCAGGGCCTCCTCGCGCCGGCTGGCGTCCAGCGGCAGCAGCTCGGCGGCGGCGGCCCGCAGGTCGGCGACCGTCATGCCGCCGGCGGTGCGGCGACGGATCCGCTCGTCGACGCGCTCCCCGACCCGCCACAATGCCGCCTCGATCAGCTGATCCTTGTCCGGGAAGTAGTGCCGGATCGAGCCGATCGACCAGCCCGACTCGGCCGCGACGTCGGCCAGCGTCGTGGCACTCAGCCCGTTACGCGCGATGACACGGCAGGCGGCGTCGGCGAGCTCGCGCCGCCGGGCCGCGTGATCGACATGCTTGGGCACAGCCGCAATATAGCATTGCGGTACTAGCATAGCTATATTAATATGCTTGTATCACAACTGCAGGCAAGGG
>JAIRTY010000138.1 GCA_031254715.1 Nocardiopsaceae bacterium
CAGGGTCGCCGCGCCTGCCACCCGGAGTCCCGGTACCAGGGCCGCTTCCGCGGCGTTGGCCTCCGCGACCACCACCCGCTCGCACCCCGCCGCCGCGGCGGCGGCGACCGAGGGCAGCACGCCCTGCACCGGCCTTAGCTGACCGTCGAGCCCCAGCTCGCCGAGGAAGGTAACGCCGTCGATCGCGGCGGCCGGGACGGTGCCGGCCGCCGCCAGGATGGCGACGGCGATCCCGAGGTCAAAGCCACTGCCGCGCTTCGGCAGGCTGGCGGGGGACAGGCCGACCGTGATCCTGCGCTGCGGCCACTGCTCGGCGCTGTTGACGATCGCCGCCCGGATCCGGTCCCGTGCCTCCCGCAGCGCCGTGTCCGGCAGGCCGACCAGCAGCAGGCCTGGCAGCCCGTTCTCGATATCGGCCTCGATCAGGACCCGGTGCCCCTCGACCCCGACCAGCGCGATGGAGAACGTGCGGGCCACCGGCATCTAGCCCACTCCCCGCACGTGCTCGATCGCGAAGCAGCCGGTGTGGTCGCGCAGCAGCCCGATCACGTCGATCCGCACCTCGTCGAACAGCACCCCGTGCGCGCTGAGCCAGCGCAGGGCCAGCCGCCGTAACCTGACCTGCTTGCTGCGGCTCACGGCCGCCGTCGGCGGTCCGAACCCCTCCCCGGCCCGGGTCTTGACCTCGCACACGACCAGTACCCGCCGGTCCACGGCCACGATGTCGATCTCGCCGTCCGCGCACCGCCAGTTGCGATCCAGGATCCGGAACCCGGCCCGTTTCAGGTACGCCGCCGCGACCTGCTCACCGGTCCGCCCGAGCTCGTCCTTGGCCCTCACGGTCACCACCTCCGGCCCCGACGGTGCCGGGAAAGGGAGGGTGCCCGCTGTCGCGGCGTCCGGGCTGTGGACGACGCGTGCCAGCGGGGCTCAGCTGTGGACGGAGCGGCCCGTTTTGTCGGCGGGGCATGGTTTCATACGCGCCGCACGCGACCGGAAGGAGACACGGGACCCTCACCGCTGCCCGGCAAGCTCCGGAGCTGCGGCGTCCGGGCGCTAGCTACCGGCACACTCCGGCCCGGGGTCCGCCCGGCTCAGCGCTCTGCTCGGGCCTGCTCAGTTCTTCGGGTCCGGCAGCTCAAGATCGCTCCGGGCGAGTTCCTCGATGTTGACGTCCTTGAAGGTCACGACCCGAACATTCTTAACAAAACGTGCAGGACGGTACATATCCCATACCCAGGCGTCCTGCATCGTGACCTCGAAGTACACCTCGCCGTTCTCGGCGGCCCGGGCGTTCAGCTCGACCTGGTTGGTGAGGTAGAACCGGCGCTCGGTCTCGACCACGTGCGTGAACAGCCCCACCACGTCCCGGTACTCGCGGTAGAGCTGGAGCTCCATCTCGGTTTCATACTTCTCGAGATCTTCCGCGCTCATGGCCCTCCCTCCGGTCCGCCAGCAATGGGAGCATCGGCCTGGATGAGGTCCACCTTAGGCGATCCGGCCGGGCTGTCAGGGCGGCCCGGGGCCGCTGCGGCCAGCTCGGGCACGGCCAGGCCGTCCCGGATCACCGCGCCGACGTTCACGAACGAGCGCCGGTGCTCCGGGCACGGCCCGTGGTCGGCCAGCGCCCGCATGTGCCCCCGGGTGGAGTATCCCTTGTGCCGGGCGAATCCGTACACCGGGTACCTGGGATGCAGCTCGTCCCGCAGCATCCGGTCCCTGGTGACCTTGGCGACCACCGAGGCCGCCGCCACGCACGCGGCCACCTCGTCGCCCTTCCACATGGCCAGCGCCGGCACGCCCAGGCCCCGCACCGGGAACCCGTCCGTGAGCACGTACTCCGGCCTGCTCGGCAGCCCTGCCAGCGCCCGCCGCATTCCGGTGATGTTGCACACGTGCAGGCCGGTCGCGTCGATCTCGGCGGCCGGGATCACCACCACGTGCCAGCCGACGGCGCATGCCACCACCGCCTGGTAGGCCTCTTCCCGCGCCGCAACGGTCAGCGTCTTCGAGTCCGCGACGCCCTCCAGCCGCCGCAGCCCCCGCGCGTCCAGCAGCACCGCCGCCACCACCAGCGGCCCCGCGCAGGCCCCGCGGCCTGCCTCGTCAATCCCGGCGACCGGCGACAGGCCTGCCCGCGCCAGCACCCGCTCGTAGCCAGCGAGCCCGGTGCTGCGGCGGGGGGTGTAGCCCGGTGGGCGCTCCGCGCACGTCAGCATGGCTCACCAGCGCCCCGGGGGTGACGGCCCGCCGCCGCGGCCGGCCAGCCTGCGTGTGATCACGCGCACCCGCCTGCCCGCTGGCCGCCGCAACCGCCGCTGCAGCCAGGTGAGCGGGATTGCGATACCGAACGAGAGGCCGAGTGGTGCCAGTGGTGCAGCAGGCCGGACCGGGATCGTGGCAGCCGCCGGGATGCTGGTAGCGGGCTCCCGGCCGGCAGCCTGGCCCCCGCCACCCCGGGAACCGCCCGGCGCGTGACCGAGTCCCGCGCTGAGCCGGGGCTGCTTGAAGGTGGCCGGGATAGGCAGGATCCGCCACCGGCTCGGCGGCCAGACGATCGTGAACGCCCGGCCCACCACCTTGTCCTCCGGGATCGAGCCGCCGCCGGGATCACCCACGTGCCCCCGGGAGTCGTAGGACACGCTGCGGTGGTCTCCCATCACCCACAGGTGGCCGGGCGGCACCGTGATGCGGAAGTGCGTCTCGGACGGGCTGTCGCCGGGGAACAGGTAGGAGCGTTCGCTCAGCGGGACGCCGTTCACCATGAGCCGGCCATGCTTGTCGCAGCAGGCCACGTGATCCCCGGGGACGCCGATCACGCGCTTGATGTAGTCGTGGACGCCTGGCGCGGTCCCGAACAGGCCGGTGATCGAGTCCCAGAACCGGGTCAGCAGCGGGGGTGGTGTCGCCGGGGTGGCGTTCCAGGAGCCCTCGCCGTTGAAAACGATGACGTCCCCGCGGTGGATCGAGCGCACATCGTAGACCAGCTTGTTGACCAGCACCTTGTCGCCGATGTTCAGCGTGTCCTCCATGGAGGAGGACGGGATGAAGAACGCCTGCACCACGAAGCTCTTGATCAGCAAGGCCAGGATCAGTGCGAACGCCAGCAGCACCGGCAGCTCAACCCACCAGGCCCTGGCCTTGCGGCTGCGCTGCGCCGGCGGGGGCCGGCCCGGCGGCTCGCGCAGCCCGCTGCCATCCTGGTCAGGGCGGAAGTCCGGGCGCGGCCGCCGCCGGTGCGCGCCGGGCCGGCCGGTCCCTCCGCCCCACTGCGTACGGAACAGCTCATGCTCGCGCGCGCCCCGGTCGTCGTTCATTGCCTCTGAGCTTAGGACACGGCGGGCCGGGTGCTCCGGTCCTAGCTGGCCGGCTCGCGGCGTTCGCGGATCCGGGCCGCCTTGCCGCGACGCGACCGCAGGTAGTACAGCTTCGCGCGGCGGACCCGGCCGCGGGTGGCCACCTCGATCTTGTCGATCGATGGGCTGTTCAGGGGGAACGTGCGCTCCACCCCTACCCCGTAGCTGACCTTGCGGACGGTGAAGGTCTCGCGGGCGCCGCCGCCCTGCCGCCGGATGACCACGCCCTGGAAGACCTGGATCCGGGACCTGTTCCCCTCCACGACCCGGACATGGACCCGCAGCGTGTCCCCAGGCCGGAAGTCCGGGATGTCGGAGCGGATCTGGGCCCGCTCCAGGTCGGCGATGGCGGTGTGCATGGCTGGCGTTCCTCTGTCATCCTCACGCGGGCGCGCTGGCCGGCGTGGCTTCGTTACTCGGCTTCTCGGCGGTTGCTTCCCTGCCCGCGGTGCCCGGGCCGGGAGGTCCGGCACCGTGAACGTCAGGAAGCGCGCCCGGCGGGCCAGGACGAGCCTGGCGGATCTGCCGCCTGGTACGGACGGCAAGCTCCGGCAGGTACACCCTGCACAGTCAGCGGACGGCGGATATCAGTGTGCCATATCTTCGCCGCGGACCGGAAAACCGGCCTCGGCCAGCACCTGCCGGTCCCGCGCGTCCAGTGCCTCAGCCGGCAGCCTGGCGGCCAAATCGGGCCTGGTCAGCGCCGTCCGGCGGAGCGCTTCGTCCCGCCGCCAGCGGGCGATGGCGCCGTGATCGCCTGACAGCAGCACCGGCGGCACCTCCTGGCCGCGCCAGGCCCTGGGCCGCGTGTACACCGGGCCCTCCAGCAGGCCGGCCATGGGGCCGTCGCCGCCGCCGAACGAGTCGTCAGCGGCGGACCCCTCGTTGCCGAGCACCCCCGGCAGCAGCCGGCCGATGGCGTCGATCATGATCAGCGCGGCCGGCTCCCCGCCCGATAGCACATAGTCCCCGACGCTGACCTCGTCGACGGCCAACCGGGACCGCGCGTCGGCGATCACGCGCGCGTCGATCCCCTCGTACCGGCCGCAGGCGAACACCAGGTGATCGCGGCCGGCATAGGCGGCGGCGAGTTCCTGCCGGAACGGGACGCCCGCGGGCGTCGGCACCACCAGCCGGGCGCCAGGGACCGCGACGGTGTCGAGCGCCTCGCCCCACGGGCCCGGGAGCATCACCATCCCCGGCCCGCCGCCGAACGGCGTGTCGTCGACCGTGTGGTGCGCATCCCGCGTCCACGACCGCAGGTCGTGGACGGCGAACTCGACGATCCCCCGCTCGGCCGCCTTGCCGAGCAGCGACAGCCGCAGCGGGCTGAAGTACTCAGGGAAGATCGTGATGATGTCGAT
>JAIRTY010000575.1 GCA_031254715.1 Nocardiopsaceae bacterium
CTGCTCACCGCGGCCGGGGTCGGAGTCCGCAGCGACGTGCCTGCCACGGTGCTCGGCGAGGCGCTGGACAGCCAGCGGCTCGCCGGGTTCCGCTCCGGCCTCACCGCCGTGCTGCATGATGACACGGCTCGCGCCTGTGTCATCGCCGCCGATGGAAGCGATGGTGACCTGCGGCTGGAGATCCGCCGCGAGCATAGCGTGCCGATATGAGGCTGGTGCCGCAGCCGCTGCGCAGCCGTGCCCTGCGCGGCCCGCTGCTGATGCTCATCGCCGTGCTTCTTCCTGCCACCCTGGCCGCGCCGGTCTACACCGTTTTCGGCAGCATCGGCGGCGTGCCCCCGGCTGGCTATCCGTGGCTGGCGATGCCGGCCGGTGTCATGATCTTTGTGCTGCAACTGCGGCACAGCCTCGCTGCGGCCCGCGGCCAGCGGCCCCGCGGCGGGGTGTGGACGCTGACGGCGCTTGCCGTCCTGGTCTACGCGCCGCTGCCGTGGCTGGGCATCGACTGGGTCAGCGAGCAGCTGGTCCTGATCGCGTCGGTGCCCATGGTGCTCCGCAGCCGGTGGGCGGCCGCCGTGCTCCTCGCGATCTCGTATGCCTATCTCGGGATCCAGTTCGGACGGGTGTTCCCAGCCCACCCAGGCCCTGCCATCCTGGCCGATTACCTGAACTGGGTCCCCTACTACGTCGTGGCGTGCGTGATTACGCCCGGCGCTGTCTATGCGTCCGCGCGCATGGTGAGGCTGGCCGGTGAGCTGCATGACACCCGTCTCGCTCTGGCGGACGCCGTGGTGGGCAGGGAGCGGCTGCGAGTGTCGCGGGACCTGCACGATCTGATGGGTCACAGCTTGTCGGCGATCTCGCTGAAGGGCGACCTGGCGGTCCGGCTGCTGCGGCGGGACAGGCCGGCCGCGGTGGCGGAGATCACGAACCTGACCGAGGTGGCCCGCGAGGCGCTGGCCGGCCTGCGGGCCATCACCAGCGAGGGGGACAAGGTCAGCCTGGCCCGCGAACTCGTCAGCGCGCGGGCACTGCTCGCCGCCGCCGGCGTGACGGTGACCGTCCGCGGTGAGCTACCCGGCATCCCGCCGGCCGCGGATGAGGCCCTGGCGTGGACGGTCAGGGAAGGAACCACGAACATCTTGCGCCACGCCAGCGCCAGCACCGCTACGATCACTCTGGAACGCCGGGACGGGGTTGCCGGGCTGGAAATCCGCAACGATGGCGCCCCTCCCGTCACGGGTAACGGCGGATCCGGGCTGACCGGCCTTGCCGGGCGGCTCGGTGAACTGTCAGGTACCCTCTCGCATCAGCGGCTGAGCGATGGCTGGTTCCAGCTCACCGCCCAGGTCCCTGTCACGTCCCCGGAGGAGACCCGCTGGACAGCATCCGGGTGCTCATCGCCGAAGATCAGCACCTGATCCGCGGCGCGCTGGTGGCCTTGCTGTCGCTGGAAGACGACATCGAGGTGGTCGCCGAGCTTGAGCGCGGGGACAAGGTGCTGGAAACAGCCGAGGCGACCCGGCCCGACGTGGCCGTGCTGGATATCGACATGCCGGGGCTGGACGGGCTGGCCGTGGCCGCCCGGCTGCACGAGCGCCTGCCGGGCTGCCGGACCATCATCCTCACCGGGCTCAGCCAGCCCGGCAACCGGCTGCGCGCGCTGCGGGCGCACGTGCGGGGCTTCATCGTCAAGGATGCCCCGGCCGAGACCCTGGCCGCCGGCATCCGCCGGGTCGCGGCCGGCCAGCGGGTCATCGACCCGGAACTGGTCGGTGTCGCGCTCGACACCGGCGAGAGCCCGCTCACCGGCCGGGAGGCTGACGTGCTGCGCGAGGCGGCCACCGGCATCAGGACCGATGAGATCGGGACCCGGCTGTCGCTGTCACCGGCGACCGTCCGCAACTACCTGTCCAGCGCCATCAGCAAGATCGGCGCCCACAACCGCATCGACGCCATCCGCATCGCGCGCGAAGCCGGCTGGCTGTAGGGCATCTCCCGGGCCGCGGTCGCGCCTGGGTGCAGGGTGGCGACCGCCGAGCCGGCCATCGACCCGGCCGTGGTGACCCGGGCGCCGATCCGGTCGGTCAGCAGCCCTCCGGCCAGCCCGGCGGCGATCTTCCCGGCCGCGTACGCGCTCACCGCACCCGCCGCCAGGCCGGCGCCGTAGCCGCGCTGGATCAGGTAGGGCACCAGGAACGGGACCGCGAAGTTGCCGAGGCAGTTCACGAACGAGCCGCCTGCCAGCACCCGCGCCACCCGTGGCAGCCGCTGCCGCTCGCTGCGGCGCGGCCCGGCGCCCCGCTCCGCTGCCATCACGACATGGACCTGCTCAGTACCGAGGCCAGCCTGCTCGACGTTCTCCCGGCCGGTGACCGCGCCGCCCTGGCCGGCCTTCTCGCCAAGCTCGCCGCCAGCCTCGAACTTCGCCAGGACAGCCGCGACGAAGGCGCCTGACCACGGCCCCCTGACAACCCTGGGCTGGCTCAGAGGATGCTCAGAGGTACTCTCCATCAGCCAGCCAGTTTTCTTTGCCAAAGTGCCGGCCATGAACGTTTCCGCGGCGCGGTTTGAGTCAGCCGCGCCGGCGGCTCGCCGCGGGAAGTGGTCTCGTGTCCCCGCCCGGCCGCAGGCGCCTGCGCCCCGGCCGGTGCTGACGAAGGCGGCCCTGGTGCTCGCCGGTAGCGGGCTGGGCGCGGTGACCGCGCTGACGATCGCTGACGAGACTGCGAGCCAGTTCCGCGCCCCCGGCGGCATCGCGACCTTTGCTGGCAGTCTCACCGGGATGGTCGGGACCTACCTGGCCCTCATGATGGTCCTGCTGGTCAGCCGCATTGCGCCGATCGAGCGGGTACTGGGCCAGGACGGGCTGCTGCGCTGGCATCGGCGGCTCGCCCCATGGCCGATCAGCCTGCTGGCCGCGCATGCGGTGTTCATCACCGTCGGCTACGCGCAGGCGGCCAGGGCCGGTCTTGGACGCCAGATCGCCACGCTGCTGGGCAGCTACCCGGACGTTCTCATCGCCACCATCGGGCTCGGCCTGATGTGCCTGATCGGCGTCGTCTCCATCCGGGCCGTCCGCAGCCGGCTCCGCCGGGAGACCTGGTGGACCATACATCTCTACATGTACCTGGCCCTGGCCTTGTCGTTCGCGCACGTCATGGTGCTCGGCCCGTCCTTCGTGGGGCACCCGCTCACCCGGCTGGCATGGTCGGTGGCCTGGGCAGGCTCGGCAGGCCTGGTGCTGGTCTACCGGTTCGGCCTGCCGGTCGTGCGCACCCTGCGCTACCGGCTCGTGGTGGCGGAGGTCCGGCCCGAGGGGCCCGGTGTGGTGTCGGTCATCTGCGCCGGGCGGCACCTGGACAAGCTGGCTGTCGCCGGCGGCCAGTTCTTCTCCTGGCGCTTCCTGACCCGCGGGATCTGGTGGCAGGCCCACCCCTACTCATTGTCAGCCCTTCCGCAGCCGCCCTACGTGCGGCTGACCGTCAAAGCCGTGGGCGATCACTCGGCTTCACTCGCCAGCCTGCGTCCCGGGACCAAGGTCATGGTGGAGGGGCCGTACGGCGCGTTCACCCGGCACTCCCAGGTGCACCGGCGGGCGCTGCCGAT
>JAIRTY010000279.1 GCA_031254715.1 Nocardiopsaceae bacterium
CCGGGGTGGCCCTTGACGCCGCCACCCGGGGGCTGTCGGTCGGCCTGCTGGAGGCCCGCGACTTCGCCTCCGGCACCTCGTCGGCGTCCAGCAAGCTGATCCACGGCGGGCTGCGGTACCTGGAGCAGTTCAACGTCGGGCTGGTCCGGGAGGCGCTCGCGGAGCGGGCGGTGCTGCTGCAGCGGGTGGCTCCGCACCTGGTGCGCCCGGTGCCGTTCGTGTTCCCGCTCACGCATCACCTATGGGAACGGGCCTACGTCGGGGCCGGGCTGAGCATCTACGACTCGCTGGGTTTCGCGCCCGGCCGGACCCGCGGGCTGCCCGGCCACCGCCAGCTCAGCCGCCGGGCCGTGCTCCGGGTGGCCCCCGCGCTCAGCCGGGCGGCCATCACCGGGGCGGTGGCGTACCACGACGCGCAGGTGGACGACGCCCGGTATGTGGTGACCCTGGCCCGCACCGCGGCCGGGTACGGGGCGCGGGTGGCGACCAGGACCCAGGTCACCGGGTTCCTGCGGGAAGGCGAGCGGGTGACCGGGGTCCAGGCCACCGACCTGGAGACCGGGGCCGGGTTCGAGGTGCGCGCCCAGCAGGTGGTGAACGCCACCGGGGTGTGGACCGACGACATCCAGTCCCTGGTCGGCGGGCGCGGGGTGATCAACGTCCGGGCCTCCAAGGGCGTGCACCTGCTCGTCCCCCGGGACCGGATCCACTCCAGCGCCGGGATCATCACCCGGACCGCCTCCAGCGTGCTGCTGATCATCCCCTGGGGCCGTCACTGGATCATCGGCACCACCGATACCGACTGGGACGGCGACCTGGCCCGCCCGGCGGCGACCGGCGCCGATATCGACTACCTGCTGGAGGCGGCCAACCGGCTGCTGGAAGTGCCGCTGACCCGCGACGACGTGACCGCCGTGTACGCGGGGCTGCGCCCGCTGCTGGCCGGCGAGTCCGACCTCACCTCCCGGCTGTCGCGCGAGCACGTGGTGGCCAGCCCGGTGCCGGGCCTGGTCATGGTGGCGGGCGGCAAGTACACCACCTACCGGCTGATGGCCAGGGACGCGGTGGACGCGGTGGCACACGGGCTCGATTCGCGGGTGCCGCAGTCGTGCACCGACCGGGTGCCGCTGGCCGGCGCCGACGGGTACGTGGCGCTGTGGAACGCCCGGCGGCGGCTGGCCGAGTCCTCCGGCCTGCACGTGGCCAGGATCGAGCACCTGATCAACCGGTACGGGTCGCTCACCTCGGAGCTGCTGGCGCTGATCGAGGCCGATCCGGGGCTGGCCCGGCCGCTCGCGGGCGCCGATGACTACCTGCGGGCCGAGATCGTGTACGCCGCCACCCACGAGGGCGCGCGGCACCTCGGGGACGTGCTGTCACGGCGCACCCGGATCTCGATCGAGACCGCCGACCACGGCGAGACGGCCGCGGCCGAGGCGGCTGACCTGCTCGCGAAGCCGCTGCGCTGGGACCGCAAGCGGGCGGCGGCGGAACTGGCGCACTACCGGGCGGCGGTGGCCGCTGGCCGGGCCGCGCAGCGGGTGACCGGCGACGACGAGGCCGACGCGATCCGCCGGGAGGCGCCCGAGATCGTGCCGGTGCTGGCGGCCGGCCGGGCCCGCTGAGGACCGGCCAGGCCCTAGACTCGGGCGCATGTCCAGGCCGCGCGTGTTCTCAGGCATCCAGCCGACTGCCGACTCGTTCCATCTCGGCAATTACCTGGGCGCGCTGCGGCAGTGGGTGGCCCTGCAGGAGTCGCATGACGCGTTCTACTGCGTGGTGGACCTGCACGCGATCACGCTTCCGCAGGACCCGGCGCTGCTACGGCAGCGGACCCGGATCGCGGCCGCGCAGCTGCTGGCGATCGGGCTGGACCCCGACGTGAGCACGATATTCGTGCAGAGCCACGTGCCCGAGCACGCGGAGCTGGCCTGGGTGCTCGGCTGCCAGACCGGGTTCGGCGAGGCCAGCCGGATGACCCAGTTCAAGGACAAGTCGGCCAAGGGCGGCGCGCAGCAGGCCAGCGTCGGCCTGTTCACCTACCCGGTACTGCAGGCCGCCGACATCCTGCTGTACCAGACCGATCAGGTGCCGGTCGGCGAGGACCAGCGGCAGCACCTGGAACTGAGCCGGGACCTCGCGATCCGCTTCAACCACCGGTACGGGCAGACCTTCACCGTGCCCGCCGCCTACATCCTGGGCGGCGTGGAGAAGATCACCGACCTGCAGGAGCCGACGGCGAAGATGAGCAAGTCGACCTCGTCTCCGCAGGGCATCATCGACCTGCTGGACGAGCCGGACGCGATCCGCCGCAAGGTCGCGCGCGCCGTCACCGACACCGGGTCCGGCATCACCGAGGACGAGGCGGCCAAGCCCGGCATCACCAACCTGCTGCGCATCTACTCGGCGCTGTCAGGCACCAGCATCGGCGACCTGACCGGGCGCTACGCCGGGGCCGGCTACGGCACCTTCAAGCGGGAACTCGCCGAGGTGGTGGCCGCCGCGCTGGGCCCGATCCGGGAGCGGGCCGAGAAGATCCTGGCGGACGAGGCGGAACTGGACCGGCTGCTGGCGCAGGGGGCGGGCCGGGCGTCGGCGGTGGCCAGGCAGACCATGGCGGAGGTCAGGGAGCGGGTCGGCTTCCTGCCCGCCGCCGCCGTAGCGCCACGGTAAGCCCGCCGCCCAGCGCCCCGGCCGCGACCAGCGAGCCCGCGCCGATGGCGACCGTCCCGGCCAGCGATCCGCGCGCGGACATGCCCGCCGTGACGCGCCTGGCCTTACCGTCCTGACGGGCGTGCGCGGTACCGGCCGGCAGCGGGCTGACCAGCCTGCCGACCGGCTTCACCCGGCCGTCCATCGTGAATCCCCAGCTCAGCAGCTTGGCGGCGGATCGCAACTCGGTCAGCGAGGGGCAGTGCAGCAGCGTCACCACCAGCGTGTGGCCGCCCCGCCGGGCCCAGCCGTTGAACGTCGCCCCGGCCGGCGTGGTCCAGCCGATCTTGCCGCCGAGATCCCCCCGGAACGTCTGCAGCATCGTGTTCTGGTTCCAGAGCTTGACCGAGTGGTGGCGCCGGAGCGGGAACCGGGTCACGCGCAGCTTCTCGATCCGCATGAACAGCGGGATCGACAGCGCCTGCCGGTCGAACAGCGCCTCGTCGTAGGCGGAGACGTGCTGGCCGCGGGCGTCGAGGCCGTTCGGCGTCTTGGCCACGGTGTCGCCGGCCTGCAGGTGCCGCGCCTCCGCGTTCATCATGGCGATGGCCGTCTGGTACGACCCGCTGGCCTGCGCCAGCGAGACCGCCGCGTCGTTGGCGGAGATCAGCAGCAGCGCCCGGAACAGGTCCGTGACCCGGTACCGGCGCCCCTTGACCAGGCCCACCTTGCTTGGCTCCATCCCGGCCGCCCAGCCCGTCGCCCGGACCTTCAGGTGCGGGTCCAGCCGGGGCATCAGGGTGATAGCGGTGAGCACCTTGAGAGTGCTGGCGGGCCGGTACCAGCGGTGCGCGTTCTTGGCTGCCAGCACCTGGCCGGTGCTCGCGTCGGCGACCACCCAGGCCGAGGCCCGGACGTTCGGTAGCTTGCGCGCCCGGCGGGCCGGGTAGTTCACGACGACGCCCCGGCGCCCCAGCAGCGCGCCTCCCACCGGCACTCTGCGCGCGGTGCCCGTGTCCGGGCTGGCGGCCGAGGCCCGCGGGGAAGGGCGCGTCCCGTGCCCGCCCGCCGCTGCGCCGGGTGCGGCGGCGGCGGTCAGCGTCAGCAGGAGCAGCAGCCCGGCCGCGGCGGTGCCAGGCCGGCGCAGCGAGGCGGCCCGGTTCCGCGGGCCGGGCGCGGATGCGCCCGAGATTCCATGATCAGTCACAAAGAGTAGTCCAACATAACGCTTAGTAGTCAGTTTTCGCCGGGGCTGCGGTCTGGCCGATTTCCCCCGTCGTGCCTATGTTCGCGTAAGAAACGGTAGTCCGCCGCAGTCGTCCCAGGAACCATCTCCCCGCCGGTCCCGCCGGCCGCTGCCCGGCGGGACCGGCGGGCAGCCCGCCCAGGACCGGCACCACCATCCGCCGGCACGGCGTTACCGCTTATCCTGTGACCCATGGCAGGGCAGTCCGAGTCGGGGCTCGGTGTTGAGCCGGTCTACGGGCCCGAGGCGATGGACGGCTTCGATCCGGCAGACCGGCTGGGGCGGCCCGGAGAGTACCCGTTCACCCGCGGCATCTATCCCGGGATGTACACCCAGCGGCCGTGGACGATGCGGCAGTACGCGGGGTTCGCCACCGCCGAGGAGTCCAACCGGCGCTTCCGCCAGCTCATCGAGGCGGGCACCACCGGCCTGTCGGTGGCGTTCGACCTGCCGACCCAGATGGGCTACGACTCGGACGCGCCGGTCGCGCGCGGCGAGGTCGGCAAGGTCGGGGTCGCCATCGACTCCATCGAGGACATGCGGCTGCTGCTGCGCGGAATCCCGCTCGGCGAGGTCACCACCTCGATGACCATCAACGCGCCAGCGGCCGTGCTGCTGCTGCTCTACCAGCTCGCCGGCCAGGCGCAGGGAGTGCCCGCCGGCGCGCTCGGCGGCCCCATCCAGAACGACATTCGCAAGGAGTACATCGCCCGCGGCCCCCGCACC
>JAIRTY010000357.1 GCA_031254715.1 Nocardiopsaceae bacterium
AACAGGATCATGTCATGCGCTCCAGCTGTGCGAGGCAGCGGCGGCGGGACGCTGGCGTCAGCGGCGCGCCAGGCGCCGCTCGCCGCCGCCGCCGAGCTGGTAGGTAAGGCCGTAGTGAGTGAACACCGCCTCTTCGTCGCGGACGGGCAGCTCGCCGTCGGTGTCGATCGACGGCGCGTCCTTCACCTGGCCTTTGGCGTAGGTGACCTTCAGGTAGCCGGGGCCGACGGTGGCCCCGGCCAGCGGCACGAACACCAGCCGCCGCCGGGTTGGCATGCCGATCATGACGGTAGCGAACGTAGGCTGATCCGTTCCGGTGTCCACGTACACGGACTCGAGTGATCCGATCTTGTGCCCGGCGCCGTCGACCACGTCGTGGCCGCGCCACTCACGGATGTCGCCAGCTTCGAACATCACCGGCTCCTTTCGGCCCTTTCTAGCTGCCTTACCCGTGCCTGGCCGGCCCATCCCGCAAGATCAGGGATTCCCGGGTGGCGGCCTGCTGACGGGGCTGGCCGCGGCGAATTGACGGGCGGCCCTCCGCCCGCATTTGGAGGTGCCGGAGAGGGCCGCCTACTTGTTGGACGCGCACCCGCGGGCGCCGGTGCACACGGCAGGGCCGGCTGGCTGCCGCCCGGACTCACACGAAAGGTCAGGACGGGGCGGGCGGTACCACGACGACCATGGTCATCCGCACGGGCTCGGAGCTCTCGTTCCGGTACGAATGGGGCAGCCCGCCCGGGAAGCGGGCGCACTGCCCGGCACCGACCTGGTAGGGGACCCCGGCCACGGTCAGCGTCAGCGCGCCGGCCGCGACCCAGGTCATCTCCCTGGTGGCGGGCGCGTGCGCGTCGCCGCCGAACCCCTCGCCCGGCAGCAGTGACCAATCCCACAGCTCCGCTGCCCACGGTGCGTCGGTGGCGGCGATGATCGTTCCCCGTCCGCCATCGGGCCCGTGCCACAGCACCCGGGACTCGTCCGGCCCGGTGATGTGGACTCGCGGCTCGTCCGCGGCCTCCAGCAGCCGGGTGACGGGAACGCCGAAAGCATCCCCGATCCGGGCGAGGGTCGCGAGGTTCGGGTTGGAGCGGCCCTGCTCCAGCGCCACCAGCACCCCCTTGCTCACTCCCGACCGAGCGGCCAGCTGGTCCAGCGACCAGGCCCGCTCTGTGCGCAGGTGCTGCAGCGTACGCGCCAGCGCACCCGTGATGTCACCCGACAGCGCCATCCGAAATCCGTTTTCCGTGGTCCAGCGTGGTCAGTATACTGAACTACGTAGTTCAGCCAACCGACCGTCCTGTTTCCTGACCGTGCCGTTCGCTGGGAGGAGCATCCGTGGTCACTGTATTCGCGCTGGCTGCCGCTCTTCTCTACGGTAGTGCCGATTTCCTGGGCGGGACGGCCGCGCGGCGGGCGCACACGCTTGCCGTGGTCAGCATCTCCGCGCCGGCCGGGGCGGTCATCGCGCTGGCAGCCGCGCTGGTGGCGGGCGGCCCGGGAATTGCGGCCGGGCTGGGCTGGGCGGTCGCCGGCGGCGCCGCTGGCGGGGCCGGCCTCATCGCCTTCTACCACGGGCTGGCCAGCTGCCGGATGAGCGTCGTCGCGCCGGTGTCGGCGCTGGTCTCCACCCTGCTCCCGGTCGGCGTGGCGGTAGCAGCTGGCGAGCGGCCGGGGCTGGCGACCGTAGCCGGGGCACTGGTATGCGTGGCAGCGATCGCCCTGGTGAGCTTGGACAAGCGGGGTGACGCGCAGGCCGGGTCCCGCCGCCTGGCCTGGCGGTCGCTGGCGTACGGCGGCGGGTCGGGCTTCGCGTTCGGGGTGTTCTTCCTGTTCCTGCGGAACGCGGGCCAGTCCGGGGTGTTCTGGCCGGTGGCAACGGGCCGGCTGACGGGCACGGTGGTCATGCTCGGTGCGGCGGCGTGGCTGGTGGCGCGGCGCGGCTGGCCGGAGATGCCGCCGCGCGCGCTGGGCATCGCGCTCGCCTCGGGCGTCGTCGATGCGTTCGCGAACGTCTGTTACGTGGTCGCCACCCGGGCCGGGATGTTCGGCATGGCGGTGATCCTCACCTCGCTGTACCCGGGAATCACGGTGCTGCTGGCCCGCCTCGTGCACGGCGAGCGCATGCAGCTGGTGCAGCGGGCCGGGCTGCTGCTCGCGGCGATCGGGGTGGGGCTGGTTACCGTCTGACCGCGAAAGGGCCCAGACAGGCTCGTGCGGCCGGGCGCTCGCTTGATCGTCCGGCCGCACGAACCCCGGGGAAGGCCCAGCCGGGGATTGGCTGGCAGGTGCTAGTCGTCGTCGCTGTCCTTCGGCACGAAGATGAGGCCGCAAACCTCGAGATAAAGCTGCTCGGGATAGGGAATGTGGTCTACGGTTCTCAATGCCTGGTCCTGACCAGCGGATTCAAGTATGAACGTACCATACCCGAAGATGCGCCCGAGGAAAGACCGCTGGAAGCTCATGTCGGTCACCTTGACCAGCGGCATCATAGCGACCTTACGGGTGATCAACCCCTCGGCCAGGAGCATGCGGTGCGACGTGACCACGAAGTAGTCGACCGCCCATAGTGCTGTTTTCCATATCAGGAACAGCGCCAGTACTCCCCATAGAATCCACACAATCATCAGAACCGATGACTGGTGGCGCAAGAGGGTATCGCTTAGCACCACTGCGATAACCAGGCCAGCCAGGGTAATCGCGATAGGCCCAATCAGGATGGCCGGATGCCGCCGAACCGTGATGACCTGCTCCTCATGCGGAAGCAGGTACTTGTTCACCTCGGCTGGGGGCGTCGCGCCCGGCGCGATCAGCCTCATGTCACCCGCCGTGGTTCCTAGAGGGAGTTGAGGAACGTCGCCAGCGAGCTGCCGGCCGACTTCAGCACAGTGAAGAGGCTGTGCATGGCGTTGGCCGCACCGGTCGGCCGGGTCACCAGGTAATACACGAGGAAGACGACGACCGCCCATGTGACGATCTTCTTCACCGGCATGGACCTCTCCCAGGACGGGCCGTGTACCGCTGGTGACACCAGCTTAGCCCAGAGTGATTTCTGCACCAATGACCGTGATCCACAGGCGACACGCTACCGCTTTCACGGCCGGACGCGATCATCCGCGCCGGCCGGCCCGGGAAACCGCGCGTTGCGGTGTTTCGGGCGGTCTGACCATCGCATGTCACGACAGGCGCTCGGTTCACAGCGGTATGTAACAGTCATATTCCAGGTCAGATAAGGACAAGGTATCGAGGCGGCAGATTGCCGGACGCGGCACCTGCCGATCTGACACCATTTCCTTCCTGAGTGCCACGGCTGTGAGGTGGGGATGACCGGCGTAAGTAGCGAAGATGCCGCCGTCATCGTCTATCGCGAGGATGACGCCTGGGAGGCTGACGCCCTTCCGGTCGCCCTTACCCAGGACCTTGCCGGGCTGATCAGCGCGCTGCGCAGGCAGCCGAGCCTGGGCGGGACCATCGGGCTGGTCGTGGTGGGCGATGACTTCTTCGTGGCGGTGCGGGTGCTGGGGACCGAGGTCTCCGTGTTCCTGTCGGACCTGACCGCCGCCGTCGACTGGCCGCTCGCCAGGCAGGCGCTCGGCTACCTCGACATCCCCGTTCCCGACGAGGACGAAGACCTGGACCAGGTGCTGCCCGCTGGCGACCTGTCCATCTTCGCCGACCTGGGAATCGACGAGATGGATCTCGGCATGCTGGCCGGGGACCTGGACCTGTTCCCGGACGAGGCGCTGCTCATCATCGCCGGCAAGATCGGGTACGGGCAGGCGCTCGAGCGCGCGCTCGACACCGCCCTCGGCAGGTAGGCCCGGCTCCGGCGGGGCGGTGTCCCGGCCGCGGCGGGAGCGGGGTCCCGGGCACAGAGCTCGCGGCCCGGCTGGGGCGGGGTCCCGGGCACAGAGCCCCGGCCCCGGCGAGTACTCTCGCGGCGTGTCCACGGGGTACGGCGCGGGCTTCGAGCCCGCCATGCGAGCCGCGCTGGCCCAGGCGCGGGCCGCGGCCACGGCGGCCGCTGCTGACGACCGGGCGCTGCGCGGCGACGTGCCGGTGGGCGCGGTGATCACCGGCACTGACGGCGACATCATCGCGCGGGCCGGGAACCGGCGGGAAGCGGACACGGACCCGACCGCCCACGCCGAGATCGTCGCCATCCGGGAGGCTGCCCGCAAGCTCAGGTCGTGGCGGCTGACCGGGTGCACGCTGGTAGTGACGCTGGAGCCGTGCACGATGTGCGCGGGGGCGGTCGTGGCTGCCCGGCTCAGCCGGCTGGTGTTCGGGGCCGACGACCCCAAAGGCGGCGCGGCGGGCTCCCTCTGGGACGTGCTCCGCGACCAGCGCCTCACCCACCGGCCCGAGGTCATCGGCGGGGTGCTCGCCGCCGACTGCGGGGAACTGCTGCGGGAATTCTTCGCCCATCGCCGTGGGGGCGCCGGCTAGCCCGCCCGGTCCGCGCCCGCCCAGCAGCCGTCGGTCGGGTAGGCTCAGCGGCGGTGGAGTCGCCTAGTGGCCGAGGGCGCACGCCTCGAAAGCGTGTGAGGGGGCAACCCCTCCGTGGGTTCAAATCCCACCTCCACCGCCACTGATCTGCGACGATATGGGACCTTGCTATCAGCGGGGTTGCCTGTATCCGGCCCCGAATGCGTCGACGTCGCTCTGCGCACTGCGCCTGCGCCCTCCGGATGTGTCTCTGGAGGTGCCTCGAACTCAGATTTAGATGGTCTACATCCCACATCGGGATGTAGACCATCTTGATTCAAGTTCTTCAACATCCCGGTTTGATACACTCAGAAGCATGGAGATCACTGGCGCGACGATCGGCCCGGGGCGAACTTGTCGCGGTCGCGCGATGGTCGATGACCCAGGATCCGTCTCCTGGATACAGGTCGGTCCTGCAGGATGCTCTGCATGTCCTGGGAGTAGACGATGCAGATCTCGGAGATTAGAGGCCAAGTCAGCCAGGGACTCCTCGACTTCACCTGGCGTCAGTGGGCGCAGATCGGCGTCTCGGCGACCGTCGCAGGAGCCGACACGTGGGCGATCGATCCCGAGGCACTCATTCTTTTCACCATCGGGATCGGCC
>JAIRTY010000365.1 GCA_031254715.1 Nocardiopsaceae bacterium
CCGGCCGACCAGAGCCTGCGGCCGACTGGCGCCTGCCGACCGGCTGGCGCCGACGGCCGGCCGGAGCCTGGGGCCGGCCGGAGCTGCAGGCACCGGCCCTATCCTGGGCCGGTGCCTGCCCCGGAAGCAGACGCCGGTCTCGGGGAGGCGGTGCTGGCTGAGGCCCTCGCCGCCTGCCGGGTGGCGCTGGGCTCACGGCTGATCGCCGGCTACGCGCTGGGCAGCCTCGCCCACGGCGGCTTCAGCCCGCTGGTCAGCGACGTCGACCTGGGCCTGATCCTGGCCGACCCGGTCCGCCAGGCTGACCGGCTGGTCATCCGCCGGGCGGCTGGCCGGGTGCGAGCAGGCGGATCACCGCTGCACCAGCGGCTGTCGGTGTTCTGGGGAACGCCGGCGACCCTGCGCGGCCAGGCGAGCGGCGGCCGGTTCCCGCCCCTGGACCGGCTTGACCTGCTCGCCCACGGCCGCCTGCTCACCGGCCAGGATGCCAGGGAGGGCGTGCCGCGCCCGGACCGGGCGGAGCTGCTGACGGAGGGAGCGGAGTTCGCGCTCGGATACCTCGCCGGGGACCGGGCGCTGGCCGGGCGGCTTCGGGACTGGGCCCGGCTGCGGCGGCCTGACGGCAGCGCCGTGGCCGAGATCCGGACGCCGTCCCTGCTGGCCTCCCGCGGGCCGCGACGGCTGACCAAGCTCGTGCTGTTCCCGGTCCGGTTCCTGTTCACCGCGCAGACCGGCCGGGTGGGCACGAACTCACTCGCGGCCGGGCACTACTGCGCCAGCCCGGACGCACCGGCCGCGGAGCTGGTCACGGCGGCCCTCGCCTGGCGCCGCGAGCCGCCGGCCCATGGCGAGGCGCTGGCGCTGCTTGACCGGGACCTGCTCCGGCTCTACCTGTACTACATCGACGATCACGTCCGGCGCCTGCACGCGGCCGGGGAGCATCGCCTGGCCAGCCGCTTCGGCCGGTGGCGGGCCCGGCTGCTGGCCTGAGCCCGCGCCGGGCCGGGCTCGCCGCCCGCGCAGGCACGTGAACCCCTGAGCGCCGGGGCGGACCGCCTCGCCGCCCCGCACGGCGGGAACCGGCGGCGGGTCACGCGGAGCGCCTGCCAGCGGGCCACCGGTCGCTGATGCCGTGCCAGGCCTGGGCCAGCGGGGGCACGCCCGCGCGGAGCTCGCCCGGCGAGCGGGTGTAGGCGATCCGTATCCAGTCCCGGTTGGCGTCGGCCGTGCTCAGCAGCCGGCCCGGGACCACGGAGACCCCGCGCCGCAGCGCGGCCTGGGCGAACGCGCCGCCGTCGGCCCCGCCCGGAAGCTGGACCCACAGGGTCAGGCCGCCCTCAGGAAGGTCCCAGGACCAATCGGGTACCTGCTGGCGCAGGGCGGCGTGCATGACATCGCGCCGGGCCCGCAGCTGGCCGGTGCGCCACCGCACGATATCCGCGTGCTTGCTGGCCATCACGGCAGCGGTGACCGCCTGCCCCAGGACGTTGCTGCCGAGGTCGGCGGCTGCCTTGGCCGCGGCAAGCCGGCTGATCATGGGCCTGACCGCGCGGATCCAGCCGATCCGCAGGCCGCCCCAGTAGAGCTTGGACAGCGACCCGACCGTCACCAGGTTCGGCAGGCCAGGCTCCGCGGCGGCGAGCGGCGGGGGCAGGCTCCGGTTCGGGCCGGTCCGGAGCGAGTGTTCCGCCAGCGTCATGTCGTCAACGAACAGCGTGCCCGGATGCGCCGCGGCCAGCTCCGCGATCCGGAGCCGGCTGGCCGCCGGCATCACCAGCCCGGTCGGGTTGTGGTGGGCCGGGATCAGGTACACGAGCGCGGGCCGGTGGGTGGTGACGGCCCGCGCCAGCCGGTCGGGGTCCAGCCCGTGACTGACTGGCAGGCCGATCGGGCGCGCGCCCGCCCGGTGCAGCGCGTCAAGGGCGCCGGGGAACGTGGGGTCTTCCACCACGACCGGCTGGCCCGGGATCACGAAAGTGCGCATCAGCAGGTCGATTGCCTGCTGCCCGCCGGTCGTGACCAGGATCTGCCCGGACGTGGCCGGCAGGCCGTGGCGGGCGGTCAGCAGTTCCGCGAGCGCCGTCCGCAGCTCAGGCAGTCCCAGCGGAAAGTAGCCGGTCGTTCCGATGACCGCCCGGCGCTCTGCCTCGCTGAGAACGGTCGCCGGATCGCAGAGGGCGGCGGTCACCTGGGGAGCGCAATCCACCGCCGCCAGCGTCAGGTCCACCTCGACCCTCGATGCCTGCAGCAGCCCGGCGAACAGGCCGTTGGCGCGGTGGACCGCCGCAGGCGTGGTGACATGCGGGGCGATGCTGGTGCCCGCGCCCTGCCGCGTTTCGGCGAGCCCTTCGTCCCGCAGCAGCTGGTACGCGGCGGCGGCGGTGTTCCGGCTCACCGACAGCGCGCTGGCCAGCTCGCGCTCGGGCGGCAGCCGCAACCCGGCCGGAAGCTCGCCGGTGTCGGCCAGCATCGCGATCCGGTCGGCGAACAGCCGGTACAGCGGCCCGTCCCAGGCCGGCCACCGGCTCAGCAGGTCGGCGAGGGCGTCCCCGCTGATTTTCGAAACAGCCACATCGCTCCTGATTGGCACTGCTGCAATGAGACCAATTGTGACACGGTAGACCGGTCAGAGGGGAGGTTCTTCATGATCGGGCTGGTGATCAGCCTGGCCGCGGTCCCGGTCGTCGTGGCCGCGGCGCTCATCGCAACCATGGCCGGCATCCGGATCGGTGACCGCCCGGGGGATGTGATCGTCACCGCGAAGATGGGCCGGGTGGAGCACCCGGACGGATGCTGGCGGGTGGTGGTCGCGACCGTGCGCAACCCAGGGCCGGAGCCGGTCCTGGTGGGACTGTCGGTTCGCGGGACCGTGCTGCCCGGCTGGCTGGACAGCGGGCTGTCGGTCGCCGTTCCGCGGCGTACCACGCGGCGTCGTCTCCGCCCGGGCCGGCAGGCAGTGCTCGGTATCACCGGGCCCGGGGCGACCGGGCAGTGGCAGGTACCGGTCGCCACCCGGCTCTTCCGTTGCCGGCTGGTCGCCGTGGCCGGCCAGACCGGGCGGCTCCGGGTGCTCGGGGTGCCGGTCGCGGCGCAGGGCCCGGGCACGCGGCTGGACAGCGCGCAGCCAGGGCTCCGCCAGCCCGGCTGCTGACCCGCCGAGGCCGGGGTTCCGAACGGTTCCGGGGGTCCGGGAATTCCGGGGATCCGCCCGGGATCCGCCACAGCGGACCCCGGCCTCTGCCCACCGTCCGCGCCGGGACGGACGGATCCCGGGACGGCCCGCTTACACCGGTACCAGCGCCGGGTACTCCCCCAGGACGGTGGCTGCCGCGGCGAGGTCGCCGTCCAGCGGGCGGTCCTCGATCCGGCTGTCGAGCGCGGCGTCCGCCACGGCGAAGGCGCGGCTCAGCGCGCCCGGGGCGGGCTGGCGGCCCTGCATCCGCAGCGCCCGGACGGCGGCGGTCAGTTC
The DNA here is from genome assembly GCA_031254715.1 of Nocardiopsaceae bacterium. Classification (GTDB taxonomy): domain Bacteria; phylum Actinomycetota; class Actinomycetes; order Streptosporangiales; family Streptosporangiaceae; genus JAIRTY01. Next base: position 3,470 of record JAIRTY010000365.1, read on the forward strand.
GCTGGCCAGCACCACCCGGTAGGCGGGCACGGCATCGCCGGTCGCGCGGACCGACTGGGTGGAAAAGCCCGCGTGGTCCTCCACCCCGCGCGACAGCACGGCGTTGCCGAGCGCCGCCGGGGTGGCGAACCGCCGCAGGTCGGCCACGGCGGACTGGGCGACGTACTCCAGCAGCATGATCCCGGAACTGGCCGCCGTCTCCGCCTGGAACGGGTTCAGCCCGGTGAACGCGGGCTCGACCAGGGTGCCGAGCCGGGCCGCGGACAGCGCCGCGGTCTGGAACAGCGCCGCCCGCAGGCTGTCGAGCGCGAGGCCGACGTAGGCGGCGTGGAAGTTGCCGTTGTGCCACACGGCCCGGCCAGCGACGTCGATCAACGGGTTCTCGCACGCGGAATTGAGCTCCCTGGTCACCACGCCCTCTGCATAGCCGAGCGCGTCCGCCGCCGGCCCGTGGACCTGCGGGAACGCGCGGTACCCGTACGGATCCTGGATCCGCGCCTGGCTGGCCTGCTCGGCTGCGATCAGCTCGCGCATGGCCGCCGCGACCCGCTGCTGCCCCGGGTGCGGGCAGGCCAGGTGGACCGCTTCCGCGTACGGCTCCCGCGACCCGCGCACGGCGGTCAGCGACAGCGCCGCGACCACCACCCCGGCGCGGACCAGCCCGGCCAGGTCGTTACAGGCCAGCGCCGCCTCGCCGAGGGTCTCCGCGTTGCTGCTGATGAACGCGAGCGCATCGGCGGAGCGGATCGCCAGCCGCGGCGCCGGCCCGCTGCCGGTCCGCCATTCCTGCTCGCCGAGCAGGCACAGGCCAGCCGAGGCCAGGGCGGTCAGGTCGCCGGTGCCGATCGCGCCGTACATCGGGACCGGCGGCGTGAACCCGCGGTTGATGGCGTCGGCGAGCACGTCCAGCAGGGCCGGGTCAACGCCGGAGCCGCCCGCCCCGAGCTGATTCAGCCGGACCACGAGCATGGCGCGGGCGAGCTCGGGCGCGAGGAGCGGGCCCGCCCCGGCCGAATGGCTCCGGAACAGCCGCAGCCCGTGCTCGGGCTCATCCTCCTGGCCTATGTCCACGACGTGGTTCGCACCGACCCCGGTGGTCCGCCCGTACACGAGCCGCTGGCCGGCGATCTCGTCGGCCGCCCGCCAGGCAGCACCAGCGGCGGTCACGGCCGCGGGGCTGACGGCGACCCGCGCCTCCCCCCGCGCCACCGCCGCCACCTGGGGGCAGGTGAGCGACGAGCCATCGATCACGACCGGGCCGGCATCCTTGGTCCCCATCACCATCAGGCAATTCTGCCCCGGCCCGGCCCCGCCCCGGCGGCACCCCCGTGGCCGCGGGACGGGACCGGGCCGGGCCGGGCTGGGCCGGGCCGGGCCGTCGTCAGCGCCCGCCCCGCCGGCGTCCCGGCCCGGGGCTCATACCCGCCGGGTCGCGTGCAGCAGGTATTCCTTGCGGTTGCGGGGATCGAGGCCGGTCCTCGGCCGGTGCGGGACCGGTCCGCGGACCGGCTGGTAGTGGCCGAAGGCGGATTCCAGCAAGCCTTCCCCCCGGGTCAGGGCCGGCAGCTGCTGCTGCAGCTGGTGCACGCTGGCGGCCGGGATCGTGCCTTCCAGCAGGCAGGACGTGCCCTGCGGCTGCTGATCGCGCACCACGGCCCGCAGCCCGGCGAGGGCCTGCAGCAGCGGCGCCAGCGTGTCAGCGGGTATCTCCAGCTGGAACCGGTTCACCGGCTCGTGCACCGTGGTGCCGGCCTGCCGCAGCGCGCTGATCACGACCAGCGGGGTCAGCTTGCGGTAGTCCTCGCCGGTGCTGGACAGGCTCTTGGTGAAGCGCGCGTGGCCGAGGCTGTGCTTGCCGACATACCCGGAGTGGGTCATGGTGACGGCGCAGTCGGGCACCTCCCAGCCGTAGCGCCCCTGCCGCAGGGTCTCCCGCACGGTGTCCTCGACCGCCTTGAAGAACGCCTGCGGCATGGACCCCGGCTCGGCCTCGATCCGCCAGGTCACGCCCGAACCGGGCGCGGCCGGCTCGATCCGCAGCCCGATCGTGGCCAGGAACGGGTTGGGCGGGTCGTCCAGCCGCTCGACCGCGGCACCGGTGCCGGCGAGCCGTTCGATGCAGATCGTCGTGGTCTGGCGGAAGCTCACGTCGAGGCCGAAGCCGGCCGCCAGCGTGGCCTGGATGACCTCCTTCTGCACCTCGCCGTAGAGCGAGAGGTAGATCTCCTGACGGCTGTCATCCTGCCGCAGGTTGATCAGCGGATCCTGCTCGGCGAGCTGGGTGAGCGCGAGGTGCAGCGCGCCCTTGTCGGCGCGGCAGGCGGGCACCACGACCGTTTCCAGGGTGGGCGGGGCGAACTGGCGGCGCTGCCCGGCCGCGCTGCCGGAGCCGAGGGTGTCCCCGATCTGGATCCCGCCGAGCCCCCACAGCCTGGCGATCTGCCCGGCTGCGGCCTGCCCGCCCATCCCGGCAGCGGCCCGCCTGCCCCGCCCGGCTGCGGCCTGCCCGCGCCGCGCGGCAGCGGCGGGGCCGCGCGGGGCCGAGGTGCCGTCCGGCGCTGCGGCACCGCCGCCGGCCACGCTGACCCCGGTGACCGTGGCGGTCTGGTCAGCGCCGAATCGCAGCCGGTCCCTGATCCGCACGGTGCCCGAGAACATCCGCGCCCAGGCGATCTTCTCACCGGCCGGGCCGCGCTCGACCTTGAAGACCGTGCCAGACACCGGGCCGCCGGCGTCGCCCCTGGCCGCTGGCAGCAGCTCGGCGAGCCCGGCGGCCAGGTCCGGCACCCCTGCCCCCGTGATCGCCGAACCGAACAGCACCGGATGGACCAGCGCCCGCCTGGCCTGCTCCGCCAGCGCTGCCCGGAGCCGCTGGTAGCTGATAGCCGCCTCGTCGCCGACGTACGCGGCG
>JAIRTY010000432.1 GCA_031254715.1 Nocardiopsaceae bacterium
CCGAGCTGTTCCTCTCCCGCGCCGTGTCCGCGCTGGCCCCGGGCCCTGGCCGGCACGTGTTCTTCTCCTTCGGTGCCCGCCGGCCCGCCGAGACGCTGCGCACCCAGCGGCTGATCGCGGACATGGGCCTGGCGGTGCGGGCGCTCGTGCCCGGGTTCAACAGCTACACGGGCGCGGGCATCCTGGGCGGCACCAGCCACCTGTATCACCTTCGCACGACCGGTGACAGCCGCCCGGCGGCCAGCGGCAGCTACGCAGGGCCGCTGTACACAGCGGACGCCCGCGCCGCCGTCACCCGGCCCTACCGGTGCGCTGGCTGCGGGGCGGTGCACCAGGTCGGCCCCGGCGCCCGGTGGCCGACGATCGCGGTGCTGAAGGCGGACGGCTGCCCGGACTGCGGCGGCACCGTGCTGCGCCCGATGGCGCTGGGCGGGCCCGGCCGGAAGCAGGCGGCGGGCACATGAGCGAGTTCGTGATCCGCCCCGCCCGGGAGGAGGACCTGGACGCGGTCGTCGGGTTCGAGATCGAGATCGCCCGGGTGTCGTTCGGGGACGAGGCGATCGATGACCCCGCGCTGCACCGCAAGCGGGTCTCCGCCGCGCTGCCGAAGCCGGACGAGATCACCCTGGTCGCTGTGACCGCGCAGGACCCGGCGGTGCCGGTGGGCTGGGCCTGGCTGTCGGGCCGTACCAACTCCCTGACCGGCGCCCGGTACGGGAACTTCCGGTCGCTGGCGACCGCCGGCATCCCGGGCCGCAGCCAGGTCGCTGAACTGCTGATGGACGCCCTGCTGCAGGCCGCGCAGCGGGCCGGGTTCGGGCAGCTGACCGGGAAGGTGCACGCCAGCAACCTGGGCATGCGGACGGTGTACCGGAAGTACGGGTTCGAGGCGACGCACATCACGATGGTGAAGCGGCTGCCGGCCGGTGACCGGGAGCAGCGGTGACGGCCCTGGTCAAGTGCGTCGTCTGGGACCTGGATCAGACCCTGCTTGACGGCGTCTACACCGAGTCGGCGGTCCCGCCGCCACCCGACCCGCTGCTCGCCGGGGTGCTCGCCGACCTGGGCAGCCGCGGCATCCTGCACGCCATCGCCAGCAAGAACCCGCCGTCGGCTGCCGCCCACGCGGCCCGGGCCACCGGCTGCGCGTTCGCGGCCGCCGAATGCGGGTGGGGCCGCAAGTCGGAGGCGGTGACGCGGATCGCGGCGAGCCTGGGCCTCGGGCTCGACGCGCTCGCGTTCGTGGACGACGACCCGTACGAGCGGGCCGAGGTGGAGCTGGCGCTGCCGCAGGTCCTGGTCCTGTCCCCGGAGGACGCCGCGGACGCGGGCGGCTGGCCAGAATTCCGCCCGCCGGTCGTCACCGCGGAGGCGCGGCGGCGGGCCGAGCTGTACGCGCAGCGCCGGCGAAGGCAGGATTCGGAACGGGAATTTGCCGGGCCGAAGGAAGATTTCCGGCGCTGGGCCGGCACCAGGATCAGCCTCGGCTACGCCGGCCCGGCCGACCTGCCTCGCCTGCACGAGCTCGCGGTCCGCACGCATCAGCTCAACTCCGGCGAGCCGCCCGGTTCAGGCGCCGCCGCGCCCGGAACCGGGCAGTGGTTCCTGGCGGCGCTCGCCGCTCCCGGGCAGGACGAGATCACGGTGCGGCTGCGGGACAGGTTCGGGGACGACGGGCTGGTGGGCGGCTGCGTGACGGCCCGGGACCCGGCCGGGGCCGTGACCGTGCGGCTGCTCGTGATGTCGTGCCGGGCGATGGGGCGCGGCGTGGTCGACGCCCTGCTGGCGTGGCTGGTCCGGTCGGCCGCCCGGGAGGGAGCCCGGCAGCTGCGGGTGCCCTGCGTCATCAGTGACCGGAACGTGCCGCTGCGGCTGGCGCTCACCGGGGCCGGGTTCCGTGCTGATGGGTTCCGTGCTGACGGCGGCGGGACCGCCGGGAGCACGGCCACCTTCAGCCGGGAGGTGACCGGCCCGCTGCCCGCGCTGCCGGAGGGGACCAGCGCCCCGGGCGAAGCCGGCCCGGGCGAGGCCGGCCCGGGCGCGGCGTGACCGCCGCCGAGGTGGCGGACGAGATCCGCCGGTACCTGGCCGGTGCGACCGGGCGACCGGAGCTGCTGACGGTCCCGGCCAGCACCCCCCTGTTCGGCCGGGGAGTGGGCCTCGACTCGCTCACCGGCACCCTGCTGCTGCGCCAGATCCGTGAGCGGTACGGGGTCGACGTCGCCGCCGAGGACCTCAACCTTGACTCGCTGGCGTCGCTGGCGTCGCTGGCCGCGTTCGTCGCCGAGCGGGTCGGCGCCTCCGGCGCATCCGGCGCATCCGGCGGATCCGGTGCGTCCTGAGCGGCCGGTGCCCTGGCGCGGTTGCCCTACCGGCGCCGGCTTGCGGCGTCCAGCGCCCTGGTGCCGATGTCCCACATGTTGTCGGCGACGTTGATAGTGACCCCGGGGGGAACGATCTCGTCGATGCGGTCGAGCACGCCGGCGGACAGGTCGATCCCGTCGGCGGCGAGGTAGCCGTCGAGGTGCTCCATGGTGCGCGGCCCGATGATCGCGGAGGTGACCGCCGGGTGGCGGACGACGAACGCGACCGCCAGCTGGATCAGGGTCAGCCCGGCCTCGCCGGCGAGCGCGCCGAGGGCGTCGGCGGCGTCGAGCTTGGCCGCATTGGCCGGGTTGGCTGCGTCAAAGGCCCCGGGGAAGCGCCGGGTGCGGGCGGCCGAGCCCGGCCCGCTGGCCTCCCGGCCCTTGCGGTACCTGCCCGACAGCCAGCCCCCGGCCAGCGGGCTGTAGGCCATGACGCCCATGCCGTGCCGGTGGCAGGCCGGCAGCAGGTCGTACTCGATGGCGCGGGTCAGCAGCGAGTAGGGCGGCTGCTCGGTGCGGAACCGTCCGTGGCCGCGGCGCTCGGCGGTCCACTGCGCCGCCACGATCTGCGAGGCGGGAACCTTCGACGCGCCGAAGGAGCGGATCTTCCCGGCGCGCACCAGGTCGGTCAGTGCGCCGAGGGTCTCGTCGATATCGGTGTCCGGATCGGGCACCCCGACCTGGTAGAGGTCAATCCAGTCGGTCCGCAGCCGGCGCAGCGACCCCTCGACCGCTTCGGTGAGCCACCGCCGCCCCGCCCCGACGAAGTGGGGATTGGCATCGCCGAACGGGACGCCGGTCTTGACGGCGAGCACTGTGCTGTCGCGCCGGCCGCCGGTCAGCGCCTTGCCCAGGATCTCTTCCGACTCGCCGGCGGAGTAGCCATCGGCTGTGTCGATGAAGTTGATCCCGGCGTCCAGCGCCTTGTGGATGATCGTGATCGCGTCGTCGTGGTCGCGGTTGCCGAACGCGCCGAACATCATCGCGCCCAGGCACAGCTGGCTGACCGAGACACCGGTGCGCCCCAGCGGCCGGTATTCCATGATGAAGCTCCTTAAGTCGCCGCGAGCAGGTCGCGGCAGGCGGATATGATCGGTAGGCCAGTAGACGGATAGTCTGTCCGTTTCACTGTAACGATTACCGGATAGGCTGTCCATTTGGAGTGCCGATGCCTGTGGATCCGTCCCCGGCGGCCGCCAGGCGAGCCGACGCCGAGCGCAACCGCGACCGGATCCTCGCGACCGCGCGCACCGCGTTCGCCGATCCTGATGCCGACGTGTCGATGGCCGAGATCTCCCGGCGCGCCGGAGTCGGCATGGCGACCTTGTACCGCAACTTCCCCGGCCGCCAGGAGCTCCTCGAGGCCCTCTACACCGACCAGGTCGATGCCGTTTGCCAAGCCGCCGAGACCACAGGCGGCGAGACGCCGGGAGCTGCGCTGATGGCCTGGCTGTACCGGTTCTCCGCCTTCAGCGCCAGCAAGCGGCACATCGCCGCCGAGTTGCTCAAGCAGAGAGACCGCAGCATCCCCCTGCTTGCCAGCAGCCGCACCCGGGTGATCACCGCTGGCCGGCCGCTCCTGGCCGCCGCGCAGCAGGCCGGCGAAGTCCGTGCCGATCTCACTCTCGAGCAGATCCTCGACCTGATCGTCGCCATCGCCACGATCCACGGCGACACCGGCTACACCGTGCCGATCCTCCACGCCGCGCTGGACGGCCTGCGCCGGCCGGCCGATGCGGAGCCCGGCCCGTGAGGACGCGCCGGCGGCTGGCTGTCGGTCCCTGACCGTAGCGTTCCCGGTACGGGCACCGGCGGAAGGGGGAGCCATGAGCGAGCCGACGACGGCCGGCGGCGAGCGCGCCGACCTGCGCCGGCTACGAGCAGGCGGCGAGCAGGACCACCGAGGTGGTGGAGACCCTGCCGGACCTGGACGCCAGCCAGCCGCTGCCGTCGGCGCCCTGGTTCGAGCCGGGAGCACGCTGGACGGCCCGCCAGGTGCTGTTGCACGTGCTGGCCGAGACCGCCCAGCACGTCGGCCATGCCGACATCATCCGCGAGTCCCTGGACGGCGCGAAAACCATGGGCTGACCGCGCCGGTCCTGGCGATCACGCCACCCGCCGGCAGCGATCGTGGAAGATGGGTGGCGTGCCCAGAACGGACGGGGTAGAGCCTGGCCTGACCCGTCGCCATGCACTGTTTCTGGGGCTCGGCGGTATCGCGGCGCTCGCGGCCGCCGGAGGCGCCGGCGTTGAGCTTGTGTCGCACGGGGTGCTGCCCGGCAAGCAGGTGCTTGACCGGCTGGACGGGGCGTGCTCGGTCCCGGCCCGGCGGCTGGCGTTCGGCCCGCTGGGCCCGTCACGCTCGGGCAGGTTCTACTCGCGGGCCCGCCGGCGGGTTGTCGGGTACACCATCGCGTACCCGCCCGGGCACGGGCCCGGCAGCCGGCTGCCGCTGGTGGTGATGCTGCACGGGTTCGGGGCGGACCACACCGATGCGGTGGCGGGGATGTCCCCCGCGCAGGCGCTGGCCCTCCGGGTCCGCGGCAAGCCGCTCGATCCGATGGCGATGGTCACGGTCGACGGCGGTCCCGGTTACTGGAACCCGCATCCAGGCGACGACCCGATGGGCATGGTGACCGGCGAGCTGATCCCGCGATGCCAGCGGGCGGGGCTCGGGCGGCCGCCGCAGCGGATCGGGGCCATGGGCATCTCCATGGGCGGCTACGGGGCACTGCTGCTGGCCGAGAAGCACCCGCACCTGATCGCCGCCGTCGCCGCGATCAGCCCGGCGATCTGGACCAGCTACGCGCAGGCGCGCAGCGCCAACGCCGGGGCGTACGCCTCGGCCGGAGCGTTTGCCGCCGGCGACGCGGTCACCCACGCCGGCGCGCTGGCCTCGATCCCGGTGCGGGTGGCGTCGGGAGCTGCGGACCCGTTCCATCCCGGGGTGGTGGCGCTTGCCCGCGCGCTGCCCAGGGGAGCGGTCGTGGTCTTCGCCAAGGGCTGCCACACCGGGTCGTTCTTCGAGTCGCAGGAACCCGCGGCACTCGCCTTCCTCGCCCAGCACCTCGCCCGGTAGCGCCTACGTGCCCAGGGTGGTAGCCGCTGACCTGTCATCCGGCCCAGTCATTTCGCTGCCCGATTTGTCCCGGTCTCGTGACTGGTACGGATGACAAGTCGGGTCGCGGGCTAAAGTGCTCCGGTCAGGGGACGAGCGGACGCACTTGCTCGGCCACGAACCGCACGAAGCCCTCCGGGTCCGGCTCGTCCGGGGTCGGCTGCAGCACCACCACGTCGGCGCCGGCGTCCGCCCACCGCCGGACACCCGCGGCGACCTCATGTGCGTCGCCGGCCACCCCCGTGCCAGGCACCGCCGCCAGGCCGGAGCGCCGCTCGGCGGCCGGCCGCCCGGCCGCGCCGGGCCCGGTGGCGGCGAGCAGGTAGGCGACGATGGGGTGAGGCCCGGTACGGCCGCCGGCCGCGCGCCCCTCGGCCACGAGCCGGCGGGCATCCCGTACCCCGTCCGGTGGCGTGCTGGCGGTGAGGACGGTCCCGTCGGCGGCCTCGCCGGCCAGCCGCAGCGTGCGCGGGCCGGTCGCCCCGGCGAACAGGGCGGGCGCGGCCGCTGGCGGCCAGTCCAGCGCGACGCCGTCCAGCTGCACGTAGCGGCCGGCGGTGGTGACCGTTTCTCCTCGCAGCAGCGCCCGGAGGGCGCTGAGGTGCTCGCGCAGCAGCGTGACCGGCGACTCGACCCGCGCACCTACCTGCGCCATCCAGTCCTGGACCCCGTGGCCGACGGCTACCGTCGCCCGGCCGGGGAACAGCCGGGTCAGCGTGGCGATCTCCATTGCGGCCAGCGCGACGTTCCGGAGCGGTACCGGCAGCAGGCCCACGCCCACGTGCAGCCGCTCCGTCCACGCCAGTGCCGCGGCGGCGGTGGCGATGCCGCTTTCCAGGAAGCAGTCCTCCCAGAGCCACAGCTGCTCGAGGCCGGCCTCGTCCGCGGCGCGGGCCATCGGACGGAGCCGTTCGGGGGGAAGCTGGGGACGGAACACAGCGCCGAGCATGGTCATGCGCCAATCCTCTATTAACGTCGACGCGGAGCGGGCTGGCGGCGCGGAGGTGGTGGCCATGACGGCGGTTTTCGCGGTGGATGCGTGCCGGACCCCGGTGGGGCGGATCAAGGAATCACTGGCCGGCGCCCGGCCCGACCACCTGGCCGCTGACGCGATCAGCGCGCTGCTGGGGCGCAACCAGTGGCTGGACCCGGCCCGGGTCGACGACGTCTACTGGGGCGCGGCGAACCAGGCGGGCGAGGACAACCGGAACGTGGCCAGGATGGGGGTGCTGCTGGCCGGCCTGCCGGTGGAGGTGCCCGGGGCCACGGTGAACCGGCTCTGCGGGTCCGGGATGGAGGCGATCGCCAGCGCGGCCCGGGTGATCGCTGCCGGTGAGGCTGACATCTGCCTGGCGGGCGGCGTCGAGTCGATGACCCGGGCGCCGTTCGTGCTGCCCAGGGCCGAGGCGGCCTTCCCGCGCGAGGCTGGCGTGGCCGACACCCGGCTCGGGTGGCGGCTGGTCAGCCCGCGGATGGCGGATCTGTACCCGCCGATCAGCCTCGGCGAGACCGCCGAGAACGTCGCCGCGCGGTACCGGGTCAGCCGGGAACGGCAGGACGAGTTCGCGCTCCGCAGCCACCAGCGGGCAGCCCGTGCCGCCGCTGAGCGCCGGTTCGCGGGCGAGATCGTGCCGGTGGCCGCCGGGACCGGCGAGGTCAGCCAGGACGAGGGCATCAGGGCGGACCTGACCATGGCCGAGCTGGCCGCCAGGAAGCCGGCCTTCCGGCCCGGCGGCACCGTCACCGGCGGCAACTCGTCCCCGCTGAACGACGGGGCGGCGGCGCTGGTGCTGGTCTCCGAGCGGGCGCTGGCAGCCGCCGGGATCAGCCCGCTGGCCCGGTACGCGGGCACGGCGGCAGCCGGGGTGCACCCGGACTACATGGGAATCGGCCCGGTGCCGGCGATGACCAAGCTGCTGGCACGGGCGGGCTGGCGGGCCGAGGACCTGGACCTGGCCGAGGTGAACGAGGCGTTCGCGGCGCAGGCGGTAGCGGTCTGCGACGAGCTCAAGCTGGATGGCGACAGGGTCAACGTGAATGGCGGCGCCATCGCCATCGGCCACCCGCTCGGCTGCTCGGGCGCCCGGATCACCACCACGCTGCTGCACGAGTTCCGCCGCCGCGGCAGCCGCCGGGCGGCCGCCACCATGTGCATCGGCGCCGGCCAGGGCATCGCCACCCTGTGGGAGGCAGCCTGACGATAAGCGGCGGGCTGGTGAGGCCCGGCCCGGGGCCGGGCCTCACCAGCTTCCTAGACCGCTTGCTGCGAAACCGTGAACGAGACCCCGCCCTGCTCGTCTACCTCGGCGTCGAGCGCCTTGTCATTCAGTGCCTCGGCGGCGACCGGCTCTACGAAGACCCGGGCGCCCCCGCTCTCAATGACCTGATCCCCATCGGCGGGGGTCGCGACGAGCGCGAGCTGGAACGAGGGGATTTCCTCGCCCTGCGCGATGATGCGCAGGCCGGTGTCGTCCGGAAGTTCCGGCTGGGACGTGAGACTACGGATAGCCGTCACGGCGTTGTCGGTCAGGGTGAGCATGAAGTGCTCCTCTGTCCATGGACGTTGCTTGCACGGAAGCCTTCGCCCTACCCGGCCTCACCGGTCGGCAACCCTCTCGCGGCCGGAAAACTTCGCGCGATTCCACGGCCCGGCCAGGATGTCCCGTTCCGGGCCAATTTGCGGGCGCCCTGGGATCGGCCGGTGCGGGGCGGGCACATCAGGCGGAGTCGACAGGGAGGTAGAGGCGGCCGCCCTCGCGGGCGAACTCGTCAGCTTTCTCGCGCATGCCTGCCGCCAGCGCCTCACCCTCGCCCAGGCCCCTCGCCGCGGCGAACTCCCGCACATCCTGGGTGATCTTCATGGCGCAGAAGTGCGGCCCGCACATGGAGCAGAAGTGCGCGGTCTTGGCCGGGGCGGCGGGAAGCGTCTCGTCGTGGTAGGAGCGCGCGGTGTCCGGGTCGAGCGCCAGGTTGAACTGGTCTTCCCAGCGGAACTCGAACCGGGCGGCTGACAGCGCGTCGTCCCAGGCCGCGGCCCCAGGGTGTGCCTTGGCCAGGTCGGCGGCGTGGGCGGCGATCTTGTAGGCGATGACGCCCTGCTTGACGTCCTCGGCGTCGGGCAGCCCCAGGTGCTCCTTGGGCGTCACGTAGCAGAGCATCGCGGTGCCGTGCCAGCCGATCAGCGCCGCCCCGATCGCCGACGTGATGTGGTCGTAGCCGGGCGCGATGTCGGTGGCCAGCGGCCCGAGCGTGTAGAACGGGGCCTGGTCGCACCATTCCTGCTGCAGCCGCACGTTCTCGGCGATCTTGTGCATGGGCACGTGGCCCGGCCCCTCGATCATCACCTGGCAGTCGTAGCCGGCCGCGACCCTGGCCAGCTCGCCCATGGTGCGCAGCTCCGACAGCTGCGCCTCGTCGTTGGCGTCGTGGACGGAGCCCGGCCGCAGCCCGTCGCCGAGCGAGAACGTCACGTCGTAGCGGCGCATGATCTCGCACAGCTCGGCGAAGTGGGTGTAGAGGAAGTTCTCCGCATGGTGGGCGAGGCACCAGGCCGCCAAGATCGACCCGCCGCGGCTGACGATCCCGGTCGTGCGGGCCGCGGTCAGCGGCACGTACCGCAGCAGCACGCCGGCGTGGATGGTCATGTAATCGACGCCCTGCTCTGCCTGCTCGATCACCGTGTCCCGGTAGATCTCCCAGGTCAGGTCCTGCGGCTTGCCGTTGACCCGCTCCAGCGCCTGGTAGATCGGCACGGTGCCGATCGGCACCGGGGAGCCGCGCAGGATGCCCTCCCTGGTCTCGCGGATCCGCTTGCCGGTGGACAGGTCCATCACGGTGTCGGCGCCCCACCGGGTGGCCCAGCGCATCTTGGCCACCTCCTCCGCGATCGACGAGGTGACGGCCGAGGTGCCGATGTTCGCGTTGATCTTGACCAGGAACGCCTTGCCGATGATCATCGGCTCGCTCTCGGGGTGGTTCCGGTTGGCGGGCAGGACCGCCCGCCCGGCCGCGATCTCGTCCCGGACCAGCTCGGCCGGCATCCCCTCGCGCACGGCCACGAACTCCATCTCCGGGGTGATCTCCCCGCGACGGGCAGCCGCCCGCTGGGTAATGCCTTCTCCGGCAGCCTCCCGTTCCGAAATCCATGCCGCCCGCAACGGGGGCAGCACGTCGCCACCGGGGAATTCCGGGTCCGTGTACGGGCCGGAGGTGTCATACAGCGTGAAGGTCTCGCCGCTGGTCAGCGATACCTCCTTGACCGGCACCCGCAGCCCGGGGCGCGAGGAGGCCAGGTAGGCCTTGCGGTAGACGGACGGCCGTTCGGTGCCTGCTCGCGAGGGCACCGCTCGGGGATTGGCGCCGCCGTCCGGGGCGGTCTGGGGAATGGCCTGCTCAGCAGTCATCTGCAACTCCCTACGCCGGCATGATCCGGATCAGGTCGTAGCGGTCGGCGGCTTGTTACCGCCCTCTCAGCCCGGTCCTGCCGGGCTCCCGCGTTCTTGCCCACACGGTAACCCGGACGCGGGAAGCAGGCCAGCCCCGGGCGCCAGGGGATGCTGGCCGGCCGGGACGCCGGGTAGGGTCAGCGACGGGCGGCACCGACGGTCAGGGGGTCTCATGTCGGGTAACGCACGAGACACCGACGACCCGGCCGTTGCCCCGGCGCTAGCGCCGGAACCGGCGCCTGGTCCCGGCGGCCGGGTGCTCACCGTGCCCAACGCGATCAGCGTCGCCAGGCTGGCCGGGGTGCCGGTGTTCCTGTGGCTCGTGCTCGGCCCGCGGGCGGACGGGTGGGCGGTCGGGCTGCTGATCGCCGCGGGCGTGTCCGACTGGCTCGACGGCAAGCTGGCGCGGGCCTGGAACCAGCAGAGCCAGCTGGGCCAGGTGCTCGACCCGGCGGCCGACCGCCTGTACATCGCGGCCACGCTGGCCGGGCTCGCGATCCGCGCGATCATCCCGTGGTGGCTGGTCGGCCTGCTGGCCGCCAGGGAACTGGTGCTGGCGGGCGCGCTGCTGGTGCTGCGCCGCCACGGGTACCAGCCGCTCCAGGTCAGCTTTGTCGGCAAGGCCGCCACGCTGTGCCTGCTGTATGCGTTCCCGCTGCTGTTCCTCGGCTCGCACGCCGGCGACTGGGCGCTGGCCGCGCGGGTCACAGGTTGGGCTTTTGCCATCTGGGGAAGTGCCCTCTACTGGTGGGCTGCTGCCCTTTATCTGGCGCAGACCAGGATCCTGATCAGGCCCCCCGGGGCGCCGCCGGGCAGCCGGATTCACTCCCCGGGGAAGGGGCATAACGGATGACCGGGAAAGGAACGGGTCTCGCGTGAAGGCAGTCGTCATGGCCGGCGGGGAGGGCACCCGGCTGCGACCGATGACCGCGAACCAGCCCAAGCCCATGCTCCCGGTAGCCAACAAGCCGATCATGGAGCACGTGCTGAAGCTGCTCAAGCGGCACGGCTTCGACGAGACCGTGGTCACGGTCCAGTTCCTGGCCTCGCTGGTGCGCAACTACTTCGCCGACGGCGAGGACGTCGGCATGAGCCTGCAGTACGCCACCGAGGAAAGCCCGCTGGGAACGGCGGGCAGCGTCAAGAACGCCGAGGACGCGCTGCGCGACGACACCTTCCTGGTGATCTCCGGGGACGCGCTGACCGACATCGACCTGTCGGCCATGGTCGCCTACCACAAGAAGCAGGGAGCCCTGGTCACGGTCGGCCTCACCCGGGTACCGAACCCGCTCGAGTTCGGGATCATCATCGTCGGCGAAGACGGCCGCATCCAGCGGTTCCTGGAGAAGCCGACCTGGGGCCAGGTGTTCTCTGACACCGTCAACACCGGCATCTACGTGATGGAGCCCGAGGTGCTGGCGCACGTGGCGGCCGGCGAGCAGGTGGACTGGTCCGGCGACGTGTTCCCGGAGCTGCTCGAGTCCGGCGCGCCGCTGTACGGGTGGGTCGCCGACGGCTACTGGGAGGACGTGGGAACCCACCAGAGCTACCTGAAGGCCCAGGCGGACGTGCTGGCCGGCAAGGTCGACACCGAGATCGACGGGTTCGAGGTGTCGCCGGGGGTGTGGATCGCCGAGGGGGCCGAGGTCGACC
>JAIRTY010000447.1 GCA_031254715.1 Nocardiopsaceae bacterium
CCGGCCCTCCGCCGGCCCGGCCCGGCCCGCCGCCGTCCCGGGCCCGGGCGGGGGCCCCCGCCGCCCCCGCGCCGGCGGCGGGGAGCCCGCCTGGCGCGTTAGTCCTGCCGGTCCCGCCCACCGACGCCGAGAAGTACTCCTACATCCGCCGTCACATGTGGGTGCTCACGCTCTGCTCGGTCGCCAGCTTCCCGCCGCTGGTGTACAGCCAGGTGCGGATTGTCGAGATCTCGCACTGGTTCCTGCTGTTCGCGCCGTTCGCGCTGCTGGGGGTCGGCGCCTTCCTGCTGTCGCTGCTGACGGACGGGGTCAGCCGCAGCTTCGACCTGGCCGAGCACCAGCGGATCGTAACCTCCTGGCAGCCGCGCCGCTACCCGTCGGTGGACGTGTTCCTGCCGGTGTGCGGCGAGCCGGTGGAGGTGCTGCGTAACACCTGGCGGCACGTAGCCGCAATGCGCCGGCACTACCCGGGCCGGGTCACCGCCTGGGTGCTTGACGACTCCGCCAGCCCGGAGCTGAAAGCGCTGGCCCGCCAGCTCGGGTTCGCCTACGCCAACCGCCCGGACCGGGGCTGGCTGAAGAAGTCAGGCAACCTGCTGTACGGGTTCCAGATCTCCGACGGCGAGTTCGTGTTACTCCTCGACGCCGACTTCGCGCCCCGGTATGACCTGCTGACCGAGACGCTCCCGTACTTTCACGCCTTCCCCGAGGTCGGCATCGTCCAGACGCCGCAGTTCTTCCGGGTGCTGGACGAGCAGACCTGGGTGGAACGCGGCGCCGGCGCCGTCCAGGAGCTGTTCTACCGCTCCATCCAGACCGCACGAGCCCGCAAGAAGGCCGCTGTCTGCGTCGGGAGCTGCGCCGTGTACCGGCGGAAGGCGCTGGACTACAACGGCGGCATGTCGCTGGCCGAGCACTCCGAGGACCTGCACACCGGATTCGACCTGTACCGCCAGGGCTGGCGGCTGCGCTACCTGCCGATCGCGCTGTCCACCGGCATGTGCCCGGACAACGTGCTCGCCTTCCTCAACCAGCAGTACCGCTGGTGCTCAGGGACCACGAGCCTGCTCCGGCACGGCAAGTTCTGGCGCAACAAGCTCGGCTTCTTCACCCGGCTGTGCTACCTGTCGGGGTTCGTCTACTACGTGTACACGGCCATCTTCACGTTCGTGGCCCCGGGGCTGGCGATCGGCATGTTGATCTTCGCACCCGGGTTCCTGACGCTGCGCAGCATGATCTATATCGCGCCGGTGCTGCTCTACGTCGGGGTGATCTACCCGCTGTGGCACCGCGCCCCCTACCGGCTGGAAGCGTGGTCGGTCCAGGTCATCTCCGCCTGGGCGCACATCTTCGCGTTCTGGGACGTGCTGCGGGGCAGGCAGCGCGGCTGGAAGCCGTCCGGCAGCGGGAAGGGCGGCCAGGACGGCCGTCGCCGGTTCTGGCTCGGCCTGATCATCTGGAGCGGCGGGAGCGCCGCTGTCTGGGCCGGCCTGGCCTTCTGGCGGCTGCTCACCATGGACCCTTACAACGTGTTCCTGATCTTCGTGCTCGGGATCTTCCAGCTGGTGGTGGTCGGCCGCATCCTCATCCAGCCCCGGGTGGGGACGGCCGGATGAGACGGTGGCTGCTCGCACTCGGGGTGATCGCGGTCACCGCGAGCCTTGCTGGCTGCGGGAGCCTGCTCGGCGGCGGGGGCGGCTCCGGGACCGGCGGGGGCGGCGGGACCGCCGGCGGCCAGGGCAACCCGGCCAGCGCGGCCAGCCCGACGGCGCGGCCGGCCGCGCTGTACGACGTCTCCAGCCTCCGGCACCCGGCCTCCGGCAAGTTCCTCGGGCTGGAAGCGCCCGGCCTGCCAGGCTCGCTGGCGCCGGCCGGGACGTTCGCCGCCAACATCGGCCACAAGCCCAACCTGATCGGCCAGTACGTCGCCTGGTGGCACCCGTTCGACGTGGCGTCGGTGGCCCGCGCCTGGTCCTACGGGGCCCTCACCTACCTGGCCTGGGAGCCGTTCAAGACCAGTCCCCGCGCCATCGCCGACGGCAAGGCCGACTCGTACGTCACGCAGTTCGCGCAGACCGTCCGCAGGCTCAACCTGCCGGTCGTGCTCAGCTTCGGGCATGAGATGAACGGCAGCTGGTACCCGTGGGGCACCAGGCAGACCTCCCCGGCTGACTTCGTCGCTGCCTGGCGCCACATCCACAAGCTGTTCGCCCGGGCCGGCGCCCGCAACGTGATCTGGATGTGGAACCCGAACATCATCAACCCGATGCCGCAGGTGCGGCTGCGCCCGTACTTCCCGGGAAACGCCTACGTGGACTGGGTGGGCGTCACCGGGTACTTCCCGGCCTCCGGGCCGCAGACCTACGCCACCCTGTACCGGCCCACGATCGCCGAGATCCACGCCTTCACCCGCAAGCCACTGCTCATCGCGGAGACCTCGGTGGAGACCGGCCCGGCCGAAGTTGCCTGCATCAACCAGCTCGTCGACGCGGTCACCCAGCACTCCGACATCCTCGGGTTCATCTGGTTCGATTACAACAAGGACGGGATCGACTGGCGGGTAGAGTCCCGGCCGATCCTGCGGGCCGCCCTGGCCCGGGACCTCAGTTCGGTGCGCTTGGCTGACCTGCCCGGGCGCTAAGCGGCGCGGCGATGAGCCAGCCGCCGTGGGAGCGGGCGCGGCCGCCGGTCCGCGAGCCGCCGACGGGCCCGATGCCCGATCCCGCCAGCCACCGGCCGGGCCGCCGGTTCCCGCTCGTCCCCGACGCGGACACCGTCCTGCTTCCTGCCGACCGGAAGAAACGCCCGCCCGCGCCGCCACCAGAGCAGATCCGCCAGAACGGGCATGCTGCCAGGCCGGTGCCGCGGGAGAGCCCGGGCGGCCCAGCCGCCTGGCCACAACTGCCGGAGA
>JAIRTY010000562.1 GCA_031254715.1 Nocardiopsaceae bacterium
GGTGCGGGAGCTGTCGCCGGACGGCGGGGCCGGCGCGCGGCGGGCGGCGGTCGCGCTGACGGCCGGCTTCGGGCTCGGCCCGCTGGCGGCCTCGCTG
This sequence comes from Nocardiopsaceae bacterium, assembly GCA_031254715.1. Taxonomy (GTDB): domain Bacteria; phylum Actinomycetota; class Actinomycetes; order Streptosporangiales; family Streptosporangiaceae; genus JAIRTY01. The sequence goes on from JAIRTY010000562.1 coordinate 98, forward strand.
CTCGCGCAGTGGGCGCCCGCCCCGCTGCTCGTTCCCTACCTGCCGCACGTGGTCATCGGGGTGACGGCGGGCGCCGCGATCCTGGCCGTGCCCGGGACTCAGGGTGTGCGGTCCGGAGCGGGCCGGGGCTGGCCGCCGGTCGCGGTCCGTTCGCCCCGGTTCTGGCTCGCGGTCGCGCCCGCCGCCCCGTGGGTGTTCGGCTGCGCCGCGCTGGCTTTCGTGGTGCTCCCGGCCGAGGTCACCGTGCCCGCAGGGCTCTCGATCGGGTTCGCCGGCGCGGTCGGGGCGCTCGCGCTCGGCGCCGGCGTCGCCGTGCAGCCGCTCGCCCGCCGGCTGGCGGCCCGCAGCAGGCTGGCCGGGAACGTGGCCGGCCTGACCTGCGCCGCCGCCGGGTCGGCGCTGATGCTGGCGGTGCTCGCGGCCGGGGCGACAGCGCTGGCTTTGGCTGGCGCCGTGGCCTGCGCCGTGCTGTTCGGCCTGGGGTACGGCCTGTGCCTGGTCACCGGCTTGCGCGAGTCGGAGCGGCTGGCCGGGCCTGGCGACCAGGGCGCCGTGGTCGCCTGCTACTACGTGCTCACCTACCTGGGCTTCGGGTTCCCGTACCTGGCCGATGTGCTCGACTCGGCGGCCGGCCGGGCCACCGCGTTCGCGGTGCTGGCGGCCGTCGCGCTGGGGCTGGCGGCCTGGACCGCCGCCTACGACGCCCGGACGGGGCAGGCTGTGGCGGCCAAATCCATGATCGTGGTGGATCGGGTGGGTCGCCGGCCGGCCAAACCCACACGATCATGAGAGCTCCGCGGCTCACGCCGGGGCTCGGAGCCGGGTGAAGACCGGCTCCGGTGGCGCGGCGTGGCCGGGCCCCGGCTGGAGCTGGCGGCCGAGGGCCGCGGCCCCGGCCGGGAGGAACGGCCCGACCTCGGCGGCGAGCACCCGGCAGGCGTGCACGAGCACCGCGAGCACCCGGTCCAGCCGGTCCGCCGCCGCCCGGTCGCCGTCGGCCTCGCGGCGGGCGAGTTCCCACGGGCGCTCGGTCTCGGCCAGCCGGTTCCCCGTCGCCACGACCGCCGAGACGGCGCCCGCCGCGGCCCGGAAGTCGAACCCCGCCAGCGACTCGTCGATCAGCCGGGGGAGCGCGTCGCAGGCCGCGGCCAGCGGGCCGGCGGCCTGGCCCGGCGCCGGGAGCCGGCCGTAGCGGTAGCGGTGGACGAGGCTGAGGGTGCGGTGCTGCAGGTTCCCGAGGCCGTTGGCGAGGTCCTGATTGGCCCGCCGCACCAGCCGGCCGGGCGTGAAGTCGGTGTCCCCGGTGCGCGCCACCTCGCGCAGCAGCCACCAGCGGACCGCGTCGGTGCCGAACTCGGCGGCGAGCTGGCAGGGGGAGGCGGCGCCGCCGGTGCTCTTGGACAGCTTGGACCCGCCCGCCGTCAGGTACTCGTGTACGTAGATGACGTCGGGCAGCGGCTGGCCGGCCGACAGCAGCAGCGCCAGCCAGCTGACCGCGTGGAAGCGGAGAATGCCCTTGCCGATGACGTGCACCCGCTCCGCCGCGGTCAGCCACCAGTCCCGGTAGGGCTGCTCGTCGGCTGACCCGTAGCCGAGCGCGGTGATGTAGTTCGCCAGCGCGTCCCACCACACGTAGATGGTCTGGCCCGGGTCGCCTGGAACCGGGATGCCCCAGCCGCCGGCCCGCTGCGCCGGGCGGGAGACGCTGAAATCGGCGAGGCCGGCCCGGACGAAAGCGAGCACCTCGTTGCGGCGGGCGGCCGGCTCGACCCGGACCCGGCCGGACTCGAGCACACTGCGGAGCTGGCCGGCGTAGCGGGACAGCCGGAAGAACCAGTTCCGCTCGGTCACCGGCTCCGGCGGGACGCCGTGCTCGGGGCACAGTCCCCGGTCGAGCTCGGCAGGCTGATAGAACTGCTCACAGCCAGCGCAGTACCGGCCCTGGTAGTCCCGCAGGTACAGGTCTCCCCGGTCCGCGCACTGCCGCCACAGCCGTTCCACCCCGGCGCGGTGCCGGGGATCGGCGCTGGTCCGGATGAAGTCGTCGAACGACAGCGCCAGCGGGTCACGCAGCCGTGCGAAGCTGGCCGCGTTCCGGTCCACGAACTCGCGGACGGGGACGCCGGCCGCGCGGGCCGCGCTGACGTTCTTGACCGCGTTGTCGTCGGTGCCGGTGAGGAACCGCACCGGCTGGCCGCGCCGCCGCCGGTGCCGGGCCAGCACGTCGGCGTGCACGAGCTCGAGCGCATGCCCGAGGTGAGGCTCGGCGTTGACGTAGGGGATCGCGGTCGTGAGATAGAAGTTGCCGGTGGCAGGCATGGGTCCCTTCCTTCCGCCCTGCGGTTGCGGAGGGGGCCCGGGCAGCCAGGAAAGCGCAGCGCCCCCGCGTTCGCAGGGGCTCGTTGCTGCTGGCTGCCTGAGGGGTGTCAGCGCAGGCCGGATGGCCCCGCGAGGTGGCGCATCATCCGGCGGGCTGACTGGCTCATAGCCGCAGTGTCACACGCCGCCGCTAGCCAGCGCGACCGGTTATCGCTGAGCTGCGCCTCCGAACGTCAGCTGGTCCAGAGGGAGTCGAGGGCCGCGTCCACCCGGGCGGCCAGCGGCCCGATGCGCGGCAGCACGGGCTCGGGCGGGGCTGCCTCGGTGGATTCGCAGGCGGCCAGCGCCGCCTCATCCAGAAACCGGCTCAGCTGCCCGTAGCCGTGCCGGTCGTCGCGCGCCAGCCGGTGGTGGTGCAGCCGCAGCGGCGCATACAGGAAGAGCTGATCGCGGGCCCGGGTGACGGCCACGTAGAACAGCCGCCGCTCTTCGGCCAGCCCGTCCGGTGCCGCCAGCGCCATGTCGCTGGGGACGGCGCCGTCCACCAGCTGCGGCAGGTGGACGACCGGCCATTCCAGGCCCTTGGCCGAGTGGATGGTTGAGATGATCAGGAAGTCCGAGTCCAGCCGGGGCGGCCCCGCCAGGTCGGAGGCGGACACCGGCGGGTCGAGCGCGAGCTCGACCAGTGCGTCGTGCAGTGACGGCCGGGCCGCCGCGGCGTCGGCGAGCCGGTGCAGGTCGGCCAGCCGGGCCGGGGCGTCAGGGTAGCGCGCCCGCAGCGGCGTCTCCAGCGCGGACAAGATCACGGTGGCTAGTTCCCCGGTCCGGTCGGTGCCAGCGGCGGCTGCCAGGCAGCCCACGGTCGCGGCCAGCCCG
>JAIRTY010000599.1 GCA_031254715.1 Nocardiopsaceae bacterium
GCGCTCGGCCTGGAGCCCTGGCAGGATCCCCAGAACGCCGATCCCGCCTACGCCAGGGCCAGGGTCAGGCACCAGGCGCTGCCGGCGCTGGCGGCGGCGCTCGGTCCGGGGGTGTCCGAGGCGCTGGCCAGGACCGCCGCTCAGCTCCGGGCCGATGCCGAGGTGCTGGACGAACTGGCGCGGGCCGAGGCCGGGCGGCTGCGCGAGCCGGGCCCGGCCGCGGCCGGGTCGTCCCCGGGCTCGTCCTGGCCGGGCTCATCCGGGCCGGGCTCGTCCTGGCCGGTGCCGCCGCTGGCGGCGCTGCCGCCGGCGATCCGGTCCCGGGTGCTGCGGCTGGCCGCGATCGAGGCCGGGTGCCCGGCCGGGCGGCTGACCGCTGGCCACGTCGGTGCCCTGGACCGGCTCGTGACCGGCTGGCACGGGCAGCGGTGGGCTGACCTGCCCGGGGGGATCCGCGCCTGGCGCCGGTATGACAAGCTGCTCTTCATCCCCCCGGGCGATGCCGCCGAGGCCGCCCGGCCCCGGTTCGTTCTCCCGGAGGACGTGAGTGGACGCGAGTGACCTGGGTGCCGATCTCAAGGAGACGCTGATCTCGGCCGAGCAGCTGCAGGCCAGGGTGGCCGAGCTGGCGGCGGAGATCGACGCCGATTACGCCGGCCGCGAACTGCTGCTGGTCGGCGTGCTCAAGGGCGCGGTCATGGTCATGGCCGACCTGGCCCGCGCCATGCACCTGCCGGTCCATATGGACTGGATGGCGATCTCCTCGTACGGGTCCGGCACCCGCTCGTCCGGCGTGGTCCGGATCCTCAAGGACCTGGACACCGACATCTCCGGCCGTCACGTGCTGGTGGTTGAGGACATCGTGGACTCCGGGCTCACCCTGTCCTGGCTGATGGGGAACCTGCGGTCGCGGGAGCCGGCCTCGCTGCAGGTGTGCGCGATGCTGCGCAAGCCGGGGGCGGCGCGGATGGAGGTGCAGGTCGCCTACACCGGCTTCGACATCGGTGACGAGTTCGTGGTGGGGTACGGGCTCGACTATGCCGAGCGCTACCGGAACCTCCCGTTCGTCGGGACCCTCGCCCCGCACGTGTACGAGGTGAAACCGGCAGCCACCGGGGAGGGGAACACGATCAGTGAGGGGGAGCGTTGATAGCCAATGAGGCGGCTGACCGGCGGTGCCGCGTGCGCCCGGGCAAGGGCACACGGGGTGTACCGTCGATTAACTCCGGATTAGGGCCGGGAGCGACGCAGCAGGGCCGGGAATGACAAGGAAGCCAGAGATGGTCACTGGGACGCCAAGCAGGTCCGCCGGGGGGCGGGTCACGACGCTGGTCAGGAGGAACTCGCCTGCGGGCGGGGTCGCTGCGCGATGGATCTGAAGCGTTACTTCCGCGGGCCGCTGGTGGCGGCACTGGTCATGGTGCTGCTCTTCTTCATCGTGTTCACGATCGAGAACCGCGGCAACAGCTACACCCAGAAGGACACGTCCTTCGTCGTCTCCCAGATCGAGCAGCACAAGGTCAAGTCGGCGCTGCTGACCGACAAGAACCAGACGATCCAGATCACCACCCTGAACGGGCAGCGGTACCAGGCGAGCTGGGTCGGCAACCAGGGCCAGGAACTCGCGACCCTGATGCAGAAGGCCCCTCCGAAACAGGGCTACAACGTCAACGTGCCGAGCGGCACCTCGATCCTCGGGCTGATCTTCAGCTGGCTGCCGTTCGTGGCGATCCTGCTGCTGTTCTTCTTCCTGCTCAACCAGATGCAGGGCGGCGGCTCGCGGGTGATGAACTTCGGCAAGTCCAAGGCCAAGCTCATCACCAAGGACACGCCGAAGACCACGTTCTCCGACGTGGCAGGCGCGGACGAGGCGATCGAGGAGCTGCAGGAGATCAAGGAGTTCCTGCAGAATCCCAGCAAGTTCCAGGCCATCGGCGCCAAGATCCCCAAGGGCGTGCTGCTGTACGGCCCGCCAGGGACCGGAAAGACGCTGCTGGCCCGGGCCGTGGCCGGCGAGGCCGGCGTGCCGTTCTACTCCATCTCCGGGTCCGACTTCGTGGAGATGTTCGTCGGCGTCGGCGCCTCCCGGGTACGTGACCTGTTCGAGCAGGCGAAGCAGAACGCGCCCGCGATCGTGTTCGTGGACGAGATCGACGCCGTGGGGCGGCACCGCGGGGCGGGCTTCGGCGGCGGCCACGACGAACGTGAGCAGACCCTGAACCAGTTGCTGGTCGAGCTGGACGGGTTCGACGTCAAGGGCGGGGTCATCGTGATCGCCGCCACCAACCGGCCGGACATCCTGGACCCGGCGCTGCTGCGGCCGGGCCGGTTCGACCGGCAGATCGTCGTCGCCCAGCCCGACCTGAACGGCCGCAAGGGCATCCTTCGGGTGCACGCCCGCGGCAAGCCGTTCGCTGACGGGGTCGACCTGGACACCATCGCCCGTCGCACGGCCGGGTTCACCGGCGCCGACCTGGCCAACGTGATCAACGAGGCGGCGCTGCTGACCGCCAGGAACAACCAGACGAAGATCACGATGGGGGCGATGGAGGAGTCCATCGACCGGGTGATGGCCGGGCCGGAGCGCAAGAGCGTGCTGCTGTCGGAAAAGGAGCGCAAGCTCATCGCCTACCACGAGGGCGGGCACGCGCTGGTCGGGCACGCGCTGCCGCACGCGGACCCGGTCCACAAGATCACCATCATCCCGCGCGGCCGGGCGCTCGGCTACACCGCGTCCGCGCCGCAGGAGGACAAGTTCCTGATCACCCGCTCCGAGATGATGGACCAGCTCGCCATGCTGCTGGGCGGCCGGACCGCCGAGGAGCTGGTGTTCCACGAGCCCACCACCGGCGCGGCCAACGACATCGAGAAGGCCAGCTCGGTCGCCCGCAGCATGGTCGTCGAGTGGGGCATGAGCGAGCGGCTCGGCGCCCGCAAGTTCGGCACCGGGGACGGGGAGCCGTTCCTCGGCCGGGAGATGACGCACACCCGGGACTACTCCGAGGAGATCGCCTCCACCATCGACGAGGAGGTGCGGCGGCTCATCGAGGCGGCGCACGACGAGGCGTGGGAGATCCTGGTGCAGTACCGCGAGGTGCTGGACAACCTGGTGCTGGCGCTCATGGACAAGGAGACCCTGTCCAGGGACGAGGTCCTCGCCATCTTCGCGCCGATCCAGAAGCGCGCCTCCCGCGGCTCGTACACCGGGTACGGGAAGCGGCTGCCGTCCGACCGGCCGCCGGTGCTGACGCCGAAGGAGATGGCGCTGACCGCGGCCGGGGAGGCCGGCGACCTGCCCGCGCTCGGCAACGGCCAGGCCGGGGGTACCGGGCAGGGCGGGTCATCGCCCGGCGGCTCGGCCGCCGGTCCTGGTATGCCCGCCGGCGGGACGGGTGAGGGCACCGACGGCGGGACGCATTGACCACCCCGGGTTTTGACGCCGGCCGCATTGAGCGGGCGGTGCGGGAGATCCTCATCGGCATCGGTGAGGACCCGGACCGGGAGGGGCTGGCCGAGACCCCGGCCCGGGTGGCGCGGTCGTTCGCCGAGCAGTTCTCCGGGCTCGGGCAGCGCGCCGAGGACGTCCTCACCACGGTGTTCGACGCCGACCACGACGAGCTGGTGCTGGTCCGCGACATCGACGTCTACAGCACCTGCGAGCACCATCTCGTCCCGTTCTTCGGGTTCGCCCATGTCGGCTACATCCCGAACGAGAAGGGCCAGATCACCGGCCTGTCCAAGCTGGCGCGGGTGGTGGACGTCTACGCCCGGCGGCCGCAGGTACAGGAGCGGATGACCAGCCAGATCGCAGATGCGCTGATGAACGTGCTGGAACCGCGCGGGGTGCTGGTCGTGATCGAGGCGGAGCACCTGTGCATGTCCATGCGCGGGGTGCGCAAGCCCGGCGCCAGGACGGTCACCTCCGCGGTGCGGGGGAGCATCCGGGACAGCGACCGCACCCGCGCCGAAGCCATGAGCCTGCTGCTGCGGCACAGCTGACGAGGGCCGACAGGACAGGCCCTGAGATTCACCCGGGCCGGGTGGCGGCAGCGTGGCCGGCCCGGTAGTTCACTGTCAGCCGTGGCCCGGGCAGCCAGCTACGCTTGTCGACGTTAATCCGGGAGATAACCCACACTATGTACCTGCCGGGCTACGCTGAGACCCCGTGACGCCGGGCCCTCCCGCTATGACCGATACCGATAATCCGGCCAGTTCGTCCGCTGGCACGCCGTCGGCGGATGCCGTCGAGCCAGCTGCCAGCGGGGCCGCCGGACTGCCCGGCCGCCGTCACCAGCGGCGCTGGGTCCCGGCCGTCACCGGCTGGCTGTGCCTGCTGATCGGGCTAGCCGACATCGCCTCGGTCGCGGTCCCCGCCCTTCACCTGCACCACCGGCTGCACCGCATCACCCCGTTCGTCCCCGGGACGCTGACCAACGTCACGCATACCGCGGACGTCATCACCGGCCTGCTGCTGCTGTTGCTGTCGCACGGGCTCCGTCGGCGTAAGCGCCGGGCCTGGCAGGCCGTGACCGCGCTGCTCGCGGTCAACATCGTCATCCACCTGGTGCACGTGCCCCACCTGGTCCCCCTGGTGGCGTCCGCGCTGGTGTTCGGCGGGCTGCTGTACTACCGGGAGGAGTTCTACGCGGTCGGGGATCCGCGCACGCGGTGGCGGGCGGCCGGGGTGTTCGCGGGCCTGGTCGTGGCCGACATCGTCATCGGGCTCACCTACATGCTGCTGGTCAAGGGCCTGGCCCAGGACTACTCGCTCTGGCAGCGGACCGTGCACGTGGTCTACGGCCTGGTCGGGGTGAGCGGCCCGGTAAGGTTCGTGCCGGACAGCCGCAGCGACCTGTTCAACCTGATGACCAGCACGCTGGGGCTGTTCACGGTGGTGGTCACCGCGTACCTGTTCCTGCGCCCGGCCAAGCCCGTCGCCCGGCTGAGCGAAGCGGACTCGCGGCAGATCAGGGACCTGCTGTCGCGGCACGGAGACCGCGACTCGCTGGGCTACTTCGCGCTGCGCCACGACAAGAGCGTGATCTGGTCGCCGACCGGTAAGGCCTGCGTGGGCTACCGGGTGGTTTCCGGCGTCATGCTGGCCAGCGGCGACCCGATCGGCGACCCGGAGGCGTGGCCCGGCGCCATCCGCGCCTTCGGCGACCAGGCGGCCAGGCACGCGTGGGTGCCAGCGGTGATGGGCTGCAGCGAGCTGGGGGCCGAGATCTGGTGCCGGGAAGGCGGCCTGACCGCGCTCGAGCTCGGCGACGAGGCGATCGTGGCGATCGCCGACTTCACGCTGCAGGGCCGGGCCATGCGCAACGTGCGCCAGATGGTGGCCCGGGTCGAGCGCCAGGGCTACCGGGCGCAGATCCGGCGGGTCGGCGACATTCCCGCCGACGAGATCGAACGGCTGGCCCTGCGCGCCAGCCCCTGGCGCGGCAGCCACGTCGAGCGCGGCTTCTCGATGGCTCTGGGCCGGGTCGGCGGCGCGGGGGACGAGGACTGCGTGATCGCCACCGCCACCGAGGACGGCGTGCTGCGCGCCATCCTCCACTTTGTGCCGTGGGGCTCGGACGGGCTCTCGCTCGACCTGATGCGCCGCGACCGTGCCGCCCAGCCGGGGGTCAACGACTTCCTCATCGTCGAGACGGTCAAGGCGGCGAGCGAGCTCGGGGTGAAACGCCTCTCGCTGAACTTCGCGGTGTTCAGGAACGCGCTCGAGCGCGGCGGCAGGATCGGCGCCGGCCCGGTGCTGCGGGCCTGGCGCGGGCTGCTGCTGTTCATGTCGCGCTGGTTCCAGATCGAGTCGCTGTACAAGTTCAACGCGAAGTTCTGCCCGGCGTGGGAGCCGAGGTTCTGTGTCTTCCCCGGCACCAGGGACGCGCTGCGGGTCGGGATCGCGGCGCTGGAGGCCGAGGCCTTCCTGGTGCTGCCCAAGCTCGGCGCGCCCCGCCTGATCCGCCGCGCCCGGGTTGCCAAGGCCGCCCGCCGCCACCCCAGCGCGTAGCTGCCGGCGCTAGGGCGCGAAAATACGGTCCGGGCGCCCGGAAGAAGCCCTGGGGCCGGCAGCGGGGGTGCGTAGGCTGGCGGGATGCTGAGCGGTGCGCGGGCCCCCGGGCCGCCGGGGCTCCCGGCCGCGGACCGGTGCCTGGTCATGGGGGTGGTGAACGTCACCCCCGACTCGTTCTCCGACGGCGGTGCCTGGTTCGGGGCGGAGGCGGCGATCGAGCGCGGCCTGCAGCTCGTCGCGCAGGGAGCGGACATCGTCGACGTGGGCGGGGAATCGACCCGGCCCGGGGCGCAGCGCATCCCGGCCGATGAGGAGCTGCGGCGGGTGGGCCCGGTGATCAGCGGGCTGGCCGGCGCGGGCGTGCCGGTCAGCATCGACACCATGCGCGCTGAGGTCGCCGAGTTCGCGCTGGGAGCTGGGGCGTGCCTGGTCAACGACGTGAGCGGCGGCCTGGCGGACCCGCAGATGCCGCAGCTGGTCGCCCGGGCCGGCGTACCCTACGTGGTCATGCACTGGCGCGGGCACAGCCACCAGATGGCCGGCCGAGCCGTCTACGCCGACGTGGTCGCTGAGGTGCGGCAGGAACTGGGCCAGCGGGTCGAGGCCGTCACCAGGGAGGGGGCCGACCCGTCGATGATCATCCTCGACCCGGGGCTGGGGTTCGCCAAGCAGCCAGGGCACTACCGGGACGAACTCCCTGCGCACAACTGGGAACTGCTGTCCCGGCTGGGCGACCTGAGCCGCCTGGGCGGCGGCTGGCCCCCGTTCCCGGTGCTGGTCGGCGCGTCCAGGAAGCGGTTCCTCGGCCGCCTGCTGGCGGACCGGGACGGCACCCCGCGCCCGTTCGCCGGCTGCGACGACGCGACCGTGGCGGTGACCGCGCTGGCAGCGGCGGCCGGGGCGTGGTGCGTCCGGGTGCATGAGGTGCCGGCCAACGCCGACGCGGTGCGGGTGGCCGAGGCCTGGCGGCGGGCGGAGGGTGTGGCCGGCCCGGGCGAAGGTATGGCCGGCCCGGGCGAAGGGGCGGCCGCCGGGCAGGCGGGCGGAGCCCAGGGCGGGCGGGGCCGATGACCAGTGACCGGGTCACCCTGCGCGGGCTGCGGGTGTTCGCCCGCCACGGCGTGCTCGACGCCGAGCGCATACTGGGCCAGGAATTCCTGATCGACGTCGTGCTGTGGCTGGGTACCGGGCCGGCCGCGGACAGCGATGACCTCTCCCGTACCGTCGACTACGCCGCCCTGGCGGACCGCCTCGTCGCCGCGGCCGGTGATCCCCCGGCCCGGCTGATCGAGACAGTGGCGGAGCGGCTGGCGGCGGTGTGCCTGTCCGATCCGGCCGTTCAGGAGGCGGAGATCACCGTTCACAAGCCGCATGCGCCGGTGCCTCATCCGTTCGAAGATGTAGCCGTCACCATCCGGCGCGGCCGCACATGACCGCGGCACCGCAGCCAGTCCTCGCCCGGCGCGTGGTCCTCGCGCTCGGCAGCAACCTGGGCCAGCGGCAGGAGAACCTGCAGGGCGGCCTCGATGCGCTGTTCGACGGCCCGGGGCTGGCATTCGTGGCGGTGTCGCCGGTGTTCGAGACCGAGCCGGTCGGCGGCCCGGAGCAGCCCCCGTACCTGAACGCGGTGGTGCTGGCGGACACCTGGCTGCCGCCGCGGGCGCTGCTGGAGCGCTGCCATGCGGTGGAGGCGGTGCTCGGCCGGGTCCGGGAGGAGGTCTGGGGCCCCCGGACTCTCGACGTTGATCTGATCGTCTACGGTGACGAGGTGAGCGACGACCCGGAGCTGACGCTGCCGCACCCGCGGGCGCATGAACGGGCCTTCGTGCTGGCTCCCTGGCTGGCCGTCGATCCGGAAGCCGTGCTCGGCGGGCGGGGACGGGTGGCGGAGCTGCTGTCGGCGGCGGGAACGGCGGGCGTGCGGCGGCTGGAAGGCGCCGCGCTCCAGCCGCCTGCGTGACGGTCCGGGACGCCGGATGACGCCCACCCGGGCCCGGACGCTGGCCATGGTCGCGCTCGGGTGCGGCCTGGCGGCCTGGGCGGCGCTGCGGGTGGTCTACGTGTCCCTGCCGCCGCTGCCGTGGACCATGGCACCGACCCTGCTGCTGCTCGCGATCGTGGAGGCCGCGTGCGGGCGGAGCATCCGGATCCGGCTCCGCGGCGACCGGAGCGAGGACCGCAACCGGGGGAACGGGCACCGGCCGCCCGGATGGCAGTCGCCCCGGCCGGTTCCCCCGATCACGGTCGCCAGGCTGGCTGCGCTCGCCAAGGCCAGCTCGCTGGTGGCGGCGGTGTTCGGCGGGCTGGCCGCCGGCGCCCTGGTGTACCTGGCCGCGTCGCTGGCCAAGCCGATGCCGCGGCAGGACGCGCTGGCCGCCGGCGGGACCCTGGGGGCGGCCATCCTGCTGGTCGCGGCCGCGCTCTACCTGGAATACGGCTGCCGCGCGCGCCCGCCGAGAGACGAGGAAGAGGACCTTCCGCGGTTCCGTAACCGCGGCGCCGGCGGCCCGCATCAGCAGGTCGGACGGGACCCCGTAGAGGGGGGCCGG
>JAIRTY010000606.1 GCA_031254715.1 Nocardiopsaceae bacterium
GACATTCTTCCGGATGCCGATATTCTGCTGGGGAATCCTGGTTACCAGCCTGCTGGTGCTGCTGGCCTTTCCGATCCTGACCGCGGCGCTGCTGGCCCTGTGGGCGGATCGGCATCTGGGTGCGCAGGTGTTCACCTCGGCCAATGGCGGGGCCATTCTCTGGCAGCACCTGTTCTGGTTCTTCGGCCACCCCGAGGTCTACATCGTGGCGCTCCCGTTCTTCGGGCTCGCCACCGAGATCCTGCCGGTGTTCTCCCGCAAGCCGCTGTTCGGCTACAAGGGCATGGCCGGGGCGACGATGGGAATCGCCGGGCTGTCGATGACCGTGTGGGCGCACCACATGTTCTCCACCGGCGCCGTGCTGCTGCCGTTCTTCTCGCTGATGAGCTTCCTGATCGCGGTGCCGACCGGGATCAAGTTCTTCAACTGGACCGGCACCATGTGGCGCGGTCAGCTCACGTTCGAGGCGCCGATGCTGTTCATCATCGGGTTCATGGTCACGTTCCTGTTCGGCGGCCTGACGGGGGTGATGCTCGCCTCGCCGCCGCTGGACTTCCACGTCACCGACTCCTACTTCCTGGTCGCCCACTTCCACTACGTGCTGTTCGGCACGGTGGTGTTCACCATGTTCGGCGGGTTCTACTTCTGGTGGCCCAAGTGGACGGGCAAGAAGCTCAACGAGACGCTCGGCAAGTGGCACTTCTGGACGCTGTTCCTCGGCTTCTGGGCGACGTTCCTGGTCATGCACTGGGAAGGCGTGGCGGGCATGCCACGGCGGGTGGCGAACTACCCGGACCTGCCCGGCTACGTCACCACGCTGAACCAGATCTCCTCGGCCGGATCGTTCGTCCTCGGCGCCTCCACCCTGATCTTCTTCTACAACGTCTACTGGACCTGGAAGTTCGGTGAGCGGGTCACCGCCGACGACCCGTGGGGGTGGGGTAACTCGCTGGAATGGGCGACCTCCTGCCCGCCGCCTCGGCACAACTTCACCCGCATCCCCAGGATCCGCTCCGAACGGCCCGCGTTCGACCTGCACCACCCCCAGGTCCGGACCGGACGGCCGCCGCTCAGGGCGCGAGCAGCACGCCGAGGGCGATGAGCGCCAGGCTCAGCCCGGCAATCGCCGTCCGCAGGGCGGCGGCACGGACGGCTGCCCACCGCACCCGCCCGGCCAGGACCGGGTTGCCAGGTTGCCGCAGCGCCGCCTGCCGGAGCCTGGTCATGCGCCGGGCCTGCGCCACTCCGGCCGCTGTGACGGCCACCAGGGAGGCCGTCACGACGGTGGCCACGATGAGCGTGCCGTCCCAGGCGTGCCCGGAGAGCAGGGCGGCGCCGCAGCCGACGGCCACGACCAGCGCTGCCCCGCCGACCGGCCCGTAGGCCCGGCCCAGCCCGCGGAAGAACGCCACCCGCTCCCTGGGCCCCAGCGTCCGGCGGGCGACCCTTGCCACGACGAAGATCGTCACCAGGCCGCCGGTCCAGACCGCGGAGGCGAAGATGAGGCAGCCAGCCAGCGTGTCAGGCACCGGCTGTGCGAGCGCCGCCGGGCCGGCGCTCACTTCGCCGGATCCGGCCCCGACCGGCCGATCCGCACCCGCCATTCCTTCGGCCCGGCCTGGTGGTAGTCCCAGCTGAACTCACCGGGGTACTGGGCCTCGAACTGGTACCGCAGCGGCAGCGGGTCGTGGTCGTTGACCAGCACGAAACCACCCCCGGGCGGGAGCGCCCGGTAGGCGGTGAAAATCGCGTCATGGCGCTGGAAGTGGGCGAGTTGCCGCACGTCCAGTTCCGGCTCCCCGTCCCGGCGCCGGCCCGCGGCCGGGCGAGCTTGCGCAGCCTGGCCGTCCCTGGCCGTGGCCGGCGCGCGGCCGATCCGCACCCGCCACACTTCCGGTCCGGCCTGCAGGTTTTGCCAGCTGAATTGCCCGGCGTGCTCGGCCTCGAACTGGTACCCCAGCGGCTTGGGATCGTGGTCGTTGACCAGCACGAAACCGGCGCCAGGCACGAGGTCGTGATAGGTGGCGAAGATCGTCTCGTGGCGCTGCGCCGGGGGAAGGCTCCGCACGTCCAGTTCCGGGTCGCCCGCGGTGGGCGTGGTTTCGCGGGCAGGATCGGCCGGCCCGTCCTGGGCTGGCCCGGCGACGACCCGGCGGGCCAGCCCGTGCAACGCGGCCGTCACCGTGACCGCCAGCTCCGGCCGCTCCTCCCGCACCACGGTCCAGGCGGCGGCGGTCAGCCGGCAGGCCAGGTCTGCCTGGCCGGCCCGGGCTAGCGCCCGCGCCGATTCCAGCAGCAGCCCGAGCAGCGCTCCCTCGGGATCCCCGGCCTCCGTCTTCCCGGTCCGGCCCGTCTTCCCGGTCCGGCCCGTCTTCCGGGGCCTGCCGTTCTTCTGGGGCCTGCCGGCCTTCGGGGTCCGGCCGGTCTTCGCTGCCTCCTCGGCCCGGTGGTGCATGCGGGCCAGCAGCGCCGCGAGGTCCACCTCCTCGCTGGCCAGCAGGGCCGGCAGCAGCACCTCGTTCTCCGTGGCGGCGTGCGCGGCGAACAGGTCCGCGACCTGCCGGGCCTGCTCGGCGGCAGCGCTACCGTCGGCCAGACCGGCCAGCGCCTCGGCGGCTGCCGACAGGGTGCAGTGCTCGGCGGCCATCTCCTCGACGGTGGCAGCGAGGTCGCGGTGTGCCGCCGCGGCAGGATAGACCGTCTCCTCTTCGGCCACCGCGTGCGGCAGCACCTCCTCGGCCAGGTAGGCAACCAGGCCGGCCACCGCGGCACCATGCGGACGGCCCGCGGCCACGGCGTCCGCCACGGCGGCCGCCCGGTTTCCGAGCTGCTCGCTGAGCAGGCGGTGATGGACCCGCATCGCCTCGAATGCCGCCTGCCCGCCGATGATCGTCACGGCTATCCTCCTCGCAGCCGCCCGGCAGCGGCTTTTGTTCGAATCTATTTATATATACTAGAATATTTAAGGGAAATTATCCCGCCTGTGAGAGCGATCACCGGCCCGCACGCATCCGTTATGGCCACAGCCGCCGGTCAGCCGCGAGCGGCTGGCTAGACCGGCGCTTCGTCCGCCGGGCCGGCATCAGCGTCGCGGCTGACCGTGAGATCCGCGATACAGACGCCCGGTTCGGCGAACGGCAGCAGCCGATCCACCGTGAGCGGCGCCGGCAGTTGCCTGAGCACGCCCTGCATCAGGCCCAGGTGCAGTGCGCACACGACATCGCGGTGGCGTTCGGCCACCTCGCGGAACGGGCACTGGTGCAGCCGTAGCTGGTAGCCGCCGGCAGCGGCGACAGTCTCGGGGGCGAAACCGATCTCCTGCAGCGTCCCGGTCAGCCGCGCGGCCGCCTCACCGGCGTTCAGGCGCTGGTAGGGCGGTAGCTGCTCGGTGAGATACCGGCCCCATTCGCG